>NZ_JBIUWQ010000052.1:18947-45226 GCF_044743525.1 Pseudomonas sp. NPDC087598
TGGAGGAAAATCGCCACGTCACCTTGCAGGCTGACGAAGGCGTTGCTCGAGGTGCACGAGAGCACCTCGAAGCCATCCTCGGCGCGCCAGCTGTCCCACAAGGCCTGATAGGCATCGCGCGACAGCAGAGGCTGGTCGAGGGTGTAGAAGACGAAACTCGCGTCGGCGCTGAACGCACCGAAGTAAGCTTCGCGATCGTTACGGGCGAAGGCGGACACCAGATCGGCGGCCGCTTGCAAAACCTGATCACGTTCGTTCATGACCTGATCCTCAGCGATGAACCACGCCAGGCAGTACGCAGAGCATTTCGTACAGCAGGTTGGCGGCCAGCAGCGAGGTGTTGCCGGTGGTGTCGTAAGCGGGCGAGACTTCTACCAGATCGCAACCGATCAGGTCGAGGCCTTGGCAGCCGCGAACGATT
Organism: Pseudomonas sp. NPDC087598; assembly: GCF_044743525.1. NCBI lineage: Bacteria > Pseudomonadati > Pseudomonadota > Gammaproteobacteria > Pseudomonadales > Pseudomonadaceae > Pseudomonas > Pseudomonas sp. NPDC087598. The sequence goes on from NZ_JBIUWQ010000052.1 coordinate 19,369, forward strand.
TCAATTGCCTGAATGGTCGTCAGACCACCGATTTCCGGGGTGCCGGTGCCAGGTGCCCAGGCCGGATCGATGCCGTCGATGTCGAAGCTCAGGTACACCGGACCGCCGCCGACTTTCTCGCGCACTTCGGCCATCAGTGGTGCCAGCGACTTGTGCCAGCACTCTTCGGCTTGAACCACGCGGAAACCCTGATCGCGGCTCCAGTTGAAGTCATCAGCGGTATAGCCCTGCGCGCGCAGACCAATTTGCACCACGCGGTCGCAGTCCAGAAGGCCTTCTTCGACGGCGCGACGGAAGGTCGTGCCGTGGGCGATTTTCTCGCCAAACATGTGATCGTTGACGTCAGCGTGGGCGTCGATGTGCACCAGACCGACCTTGCCGTGCTTTTTATGAATCGCACGCAGGATCGGCAGGGTGATGGTGTTGATCGCCACGTCACCGATGTCGGCGACCGACAACGAGTCGAACGGCGCAGCGCCGGTGGCCATGTTGTACGGGCGGATCATCACCGATTCGGTGCGGATGTCGCGTGGCCCGAAGCGGGTGCCGGGGCGCAGCGAAGTACCGATGTCCAGCGGCACGCCAACGAAGGCAGCGTCCAGACCGGCAGCAGTGGATAGATGTGGGAGTCGGAGCATGGTGGCGATGCCGCCGAAGCGCGGCATTTCGTTGCCGCCCAGTGGTTGGTGAAGAATCTTGTCCACGGGTAGGGCCTCATCGTCTTTGTTTTATTTATGTCGGCGCACCGTTCAGCAAAGGTTCGGACGCCGCTGTGGGGCCGATTCTGCGAAATGTAGTGGAGGGGAAGAATCGCTACGGGCAAATACTTAGTTCAGATTTTTCTAAACTAATGCTAAGGCCCGGGATAGACTCTTCAGCCATATATCGATGAACCTGTGGCGAGGGAGCTTGCTCCCGCTGGGCGGCGAAGCAGCCCCAAAACCATCCGATTCGGTACATCTGATGAACAGTATTTGTCGGGTTTGCGACTGCTTCGCAGCCGAGCGGGAGCAAGCTCCCTCGCCACAAGGGATGTGTTGCCATGCGATGTTCATCGCACCTGTGATCCTTGTTCGTGGAGTATTTGATGGCCAACGCTTTACCCGACCTGAAACTGTTGCGCATCTTCGTCAGCGTCGTGCGCCATCAGGGTTTTGCCAACGCGCAACAGGAACTCAACCTGTCGACCTCGGCAATCAGTACCTACATGAGTCAACTCGAAGCCGCGCTCGGCCTGGTGCTGTGCCATCGCGGGCGCGGCGGGTTCAGCCTGACCAGCAAAGGTGAGCTGTTCCATCAGGAAACCCTGCGCCTGCTCGCCGAACTCGAAGGCTTCGAGCAATACGCCGCCGCGCTCAAGGGCGAACTGCGCGGCACGCTCAACCTCGGGGTGATCGACTCCACGGTCAGTGATAAGGCCCTGCCGTTCGCCGAAGCCATCGGCGCCTACAGTCAGGAACACCCGGCGGTGCATTTGCATCTGTCGGTGATGAGCCCGTATGAGCTGCAACTCGGCGTGCAGGACAACCGCCTCGATCTGGCCATCGGCGCGTTCTCGACGCGCATGAGTGGGCTGGTCTACATGCCGCTGTACCGCGAGCAGCACTGGCTGTATTGCAGCAGCCGGCACCCGTTGTTCAACGAGCGGCGCATCCCCGAGCAGGTCATCACCCAGCAACGCATGGTCGGGCGCGGTTACTGGAGTCAGGCGGAGCTCGCCCGACACGGTTTCAAACACAGCGCGGCGACTGTGGAAAGTATGGAAGCGCAGCTGATTCTGGTGCTGTCAGGCGCCTACATCGGCTACCTACCGGAGCACTACGCCCAGGCCTGGGCCGACAAGGGCGACCTGCGTGTGCTGCTGCCGGCGACCTTCGGTTATCAGGCGCCGTTTTCGATGATCATGCGCCGTGGCCGCAGCCGCGAACCGTTGATTCAGACTTTCCGTGATTTGCTCAAAGCCCAGCTCAATCAGGCCTAGCTTGTAGGAACAAGAACCATGTCCAGACCTCAATGCCCGCGCTGCCTGCGCCCCCAGACCCATTGCCTGTGCGCCCTGATCCCCAGTCTCGACAGCCGCACCCGCGTGTTGCTGTTGCAGCATCCGAGTGAGGTCAGTCATGCGCTCAATACTGCGCGGTTGGCGGCGCTGGGTTTGACCAATGCCGAGCTGATTGTCGGTGAGGTGTTCGAGGATTTGCCGACGTTGCTGAACCGGCCGGGGTATCGGGCGCGGTTATTGTTTCCGGCGGACGATGCGCAGCCGCTGCAGGCGTATGGCGAGGCTGATGAACCGTTGCTGCTGGTGGTGCCCGACGGCACCTGGCGCAAGGCGCGCAAGATGCTGCACCTCAATCCGCTGCTGACGGCGTTGCCACGGGTGACGCTGGCCGAGGGCGGCGTGTCGCGGTATCGGCTGCGCAAGGCGCCGGGGCCGGGAGCGTTGTCGACGGTTGAGGCGATTGTGCAGGCGCTGGAAACCCTCGAAGCGCCGACGACGTTTGCGCCGTTACTCAAACCGTTCGAAGCGTTGATCGAGGGGCAGATTGCGGCGATGGGGGAGGAGACCTTTCAGCGTAATCATGCTGACAAGTAGTCGGTGTTCTTACTGGCCTCATCGCTGGCAAGCCAGCTCCCACAGGTTCTGAGGTGTTCACAGGTTTTGTGGTCGACACGGACACTGTGGGAGCTGGCTTGCCAGCGATGAGGCCAGTCGATTCACCACAAAATCCGGATAGTCACTAGCGTTCACGCATCGCCTCGGTCCGCGCTTTCAGCACCGGTTTCAGCAGGTAATCCAAAACACTTTTCTCCCCGGTAATAATGTCCACCGTCGCCACCATCCCCGGGATGATCAGCAGCGGTTTCACATCCCCGCCCAAATGGTTTTTATCGGTTCGCACCTGAATCAGATAGAAGCTGTTGCCCTTGTCATCGGTAATCGTGTCGGCGCCGATCAGCTCCAGTTTCGCACTCAACCCGCCGTAGATCGTGTAGTCGTAGGCGCTGAACTTGACCATGGCTTTCTGGCCCGGATGCAGGAACGCGACATCCTGCGGACGCACCTTGGCCTCGATCAACAGGTTGTCTTCCAGCGGCACGATTTCGACCATGTCGCTGCCCGGCTGGACCACGCCGCCGATGGTGTTGACCTTGAGTTGCTTGATCACCCCGTGTACCGGCGAGGTCACTGTGGTGCGGCTGACGCGGTCGTCAATGGCGATGCTGCTGGCGGTGATTTTCGACAGGTCGGTGCGTTTCTCGTTCAGCTCTTTGGCGGCCTCGGAGCGGAAGGTCTGCTCGGACTCGTCGATCTTGCTGCGGATCTCGGCAATCGCCGATTCGGCCCGGGGGATCGCCAGAGTCGTCGCGTTCAAAGAACCGCGAATTTCCACCGCGCTGCGCTTGAGCCGGAGGATTTCCACGGGAGATACCGCACCGGTTTTCACCAGCGGTTCGGACATGTTCATCTCTTGCTGCAACAGCGCCAGGCTTGAGCTGAACTGGCCTTGCTTGGAACGAAACTCAGCCAGTTCCTGAGTTTTCTGGCGCAGCTGTTCGCTGAGCGTGCGTTGTTCGCTGGCCAGCCGCCGCTGGCGCTGGTCATACAGCGAGCGCTCGTCTTCGGCCACTTGCGGTGCTTTGGCGATCACTTCATCAGAGAGCTTGAACGGCCGGCCCTCGGATTCCGCCGACAGTCGTTCGACCTGCGCCGTCAGTGCATAGCGATCGGCCTCGCTCTCACCCTTGTTCGACAGAAACCGCGTGTCATCCAGGCGCAGCAGGGTGTCGCCCTTGTTGACCATTTGCCCCTCGCGGACAAAGATTTCAGTGACGATCCCGCCCTCAAGGTTCTGGATCACCTGGACCTTGCTCGACGGAATCGCCTTGCCTTCACCCATGGTCACTTCTTCAAGTACCGCGAATTTGGCCCAGACCAGCGCCGAGATCAGCAATCCCGCCGCCAGCCACACGGTGATCCGCGACCAGCGCGGCGAGTCCTGCAACGACGCGCCGGCGGTTTCCGGCATGTACTCGGCTTCGGCGCTTTTGCCGAAACTGTCGAAATAGCCGCGTGGTTTGGCATTTGAATCAGAGCCGGAAGAAGCAGACATGGGGCGATACCCCTCAATTAAGAAAAATCAAACTGCATGACAAACCAGTGACCAATACGCTTTCCAGTGGCCAGAGAACTTTCCTGTGGGGCTGAGAATTTCCCAGTGACCAGAAAACTTCTCTGTGGCCAGAGAGTTTCCCTGTGGTGAGGGGATTTATCCCCGTTTGGGTGCGCAGCGCCCATGAGATTTTTGGGGCTGCTGCGCAACCCAACGGGGATAAATCCCCTCGCCACAGGTTCTGTGCAGGACACAGGTTTTGTGTAGACACAGGTTCTGTGCAGGACATAGGTTTCGTGCAGGACACAGGTTCTGTGCAAGCCACTGGGTTGGTGAAAGCCATGATCATGTGTACGCATCTACACCGCCGCCGAGCCGACGCGGCCCTTGCGCAGTGCATCGATGACTGCTTCTTTCGGGCCGTCGGCGACGACCCGGCCGTTGTCCAGTACCAGCAACCGGTCCACCAGACTCAGCATCGAGGTGCGGTGGGTGACCAGCAGCAGGGTTTTGCCTTGTACCCAGTCGTGCAGCTTCTGACGCAATTGGTCTTCGCTGCTGTTGTCCATGGCGCTGGTGGGTTCGTCGAGCAGCATGATTGGAGGGTCGAGCAGCAAGGCCCGCGCCAGCAACACGGCCTGACGTTGTCCGCCGGAGAGCAATTGCCCGCGCTCACCGACCGGGCGGTCGAAGCCTTGCGGATGCTGACGGGCGAGTTCGGTGACGCCGGTCAGTTCGGCGACTTCGAGCATGCGTGAGTCGCTGATGTAGCGCGCGCCGAGGGTCAGGTTGTCGCGCAGGCTGCCGGCCAACAGCGGCAGGTCGTGGGCGACGTAACCGATCTGCTGGCGCAGGTCGGCGACATCCAGTTGCCGCAGATCCAGACCGTCGAGCAGCAACTGACCTTCCTCCGGTTCATAGAAGCCCATCACCAGCCGCGCCAGGGTGCTTTTGCCCGAACCGCTGCGGCCGATGATACCGACCCGTTCGCCGGGTTTCAGGCTGAAGCTGACATTGCTCAGCGCTGGCGCATTCTGACCGTTGTAATGGAACGTCACGCCGCTGACGTCCAGCGCGCCTTGCAGTTGCGTACGTTCCAGCGGCCGCTGCTTGCCGTCACGTTCCTGGGGCAGGCCCATCAGTGCATCGGTGCTTTTCATCGTCAGTTGCGCTTGCTGATAGCGGGTGATCAGCCCGGCGATCTGTCCCAACGGCGCAAGCACGCGGCTACCGAGCATGTAACTGGCAACCAGCGCACCGACACTGAGGTTGCCGGCGATGATGCTGTAGACCCCGGCGACAATCGTCGCCATCCCGGAGAACTGCTGGATGAACAGCGTGCCGTTGGTGGCCAGTGCCGACAGGTTGCGCGCGTGGCTGTCGAGGCGGGTGAGGGCGCCGTGGGTGCTTTCCCATTTGTGCTGGCGCTCGCTTTCGGCGCTGCAAGCCTTGAGGGTTTCCAGGCCGCCGAGGGTTTCGATCAGCAAGGCCTGACGTTCGGCGCCGAGGCTCAAACTCTTCTGCACGGTGTCGCGCAGACGTACCTGAATGGCCAGGGCAAAGATGATCGTGATCGGGAACGCCAGCAGCGGAATCACCACCAGCCAACCGCCGAGCAGGCCGATCACCACCAGCATCAATACCACGAAGGGCAGGTCGATCAGGCTGGTCAGGGTCACCGCCGTGAGGAATTCGCGCAGGCCCTGGAAGTCATGAATGCTCTGCGCGAAACCGCCGATGGTCGCCGGCCGCGCCTTCATCGACATGCCGGTGATGCGCTCGAACAACGTCGCGGAAAGGATCACATCGGTTTTCTTGCCGGCGGTGTCCAGCAGGTGCGCGCGCACCACCCGTAACACCAGTTCGAAACCGGTGCCGATCAGCAGCCCGATCGACAACACCCACAAGGTTGAAGTGGCCTGGTTTGGCACCACGCGGTCGTACGTCTGCATGACGAACAGCGGCACCATCAGGCCCAGTAGGTTGATCAGGAAACTGGCGAGGATCGCGTCGCTGTACAGCCATTTCGACAGCTTCAAGGTGTCGCGAAACCACGCATGCACGCGCGGCACCAGCGGTGAACGCAGGTCTTCGAGTTCATGCCGTGGCCGGGCAAACAATGCCTGGCCGCTGTAATGCTCGCTGAGTTCTTCGCGGCTCACCCATTGCTCTCCGCCATCGGCTTCGCTGGGCAGGATCAGCGCTTTGCCGTCGTCGCCGAAACGCCGCAACACCGCGGTGCGACCGTCGTTGAGCAACAACAGGATTGGCAGGTTCAGTGGCGAGATGTCTTTCAGCTCACGACGCAGCAAACGCGCCTGCAACCCGGCCCGGGCGGCTGCGCGGGGCAGCAGATCAAGGCTCAGGCGTTGTTTGTTCAGGGGCAGCCCGGCGCTCAGGCTGGCGCGACTGACCGTCGCGCCATGGAGTTTGCAGAGGATCAACAGACCGTCGAGTAACGGATCATCGAAGCTCAGCCGCGGATCGATCCCGGAATGGCCGGGTTCCATGCTGGTCATATTGATCGTCCCTCTTGATGACTGCCCAATTACCTGTGGCGAGGGGATTTATCCCCGATGGGCTGCGCAGCAGCCCCATGAAACCAACGGTGTCGGGAGCTTGAGCGCTGCGCACTCAAGCGGGAGCAAGCTCCCTCGCCACAAGGTTTTCGCTTACTTCAGTTCGGGCAGGCGTGCTTCGTTTTTCACCTCGGTCGCGGCAATCGCATCGGCAGGCAGCACCACCCGTTGTTTGCTCAACAACTGGCCCATGTTCGCCAGCACGCGGTACATCGAATATTCCTCGGTGTAGCGAATTTCGGTGTAACGGCGGTTGGCGTTGTAGAGCTCGTTTTCACTGTCGAGCAAGTCGAGCAGGGTACGTTGGCCGAGGCCGAACTGATCCTGATACGCGGCACGTACACGCTTGGTGGTTTCGGCGTATTCGCGGGCGGTCGGGGTCTGTTTCTTCGCGTTGACCATGGCGTTCCAGGCCAGGTGAATGTTCTCGTTGAGCTGACGCAGGGCGTTGTTGCGGATGTCCATGGCCTGATTGATCTGGTGCGCATCGGATGCCAGTCGCGCCTTGTCGCTGCCGCCACGGAACAGGTTGTAGTTCATCACCACACCCACACGCCATTCGTTGTCGTGGCCCTCATCGCCTTGCACGTTGTTATTCGCGCCCACCGCCGCTTCTGCGTCGAAACGTGGATAGAAAGGTGACTTGGCCACTTCGTACTGGCTCTCGGCCGATTGCACGTCGGCCTGTGCGGATTTCAGGTACGGGTTGTTCTCGACCATGCTCTGCTGGGCTTCCGGCAGGGAGGTGGGCAACTCGCCGCGGGTCGAGGCCGGAGTTTCCAGCTCATCGGGCATGCGTCCGACCACGCTGTAGAAGTTCGACTCGGCGTCGGCCAGGTCGACTTCGGCGGTGTCGAGGTTGTTCTGTGCCAACGCCTTACGGGCCACCGACTGGTCGGAGTCAGCGGTGCTGCCGATACCACGCTCGGTACGCAGGCCGATCTGATCGTTGACGCGCAAGTGCGCTTGCAGGTTGTTCTTGGCCAGGGTCACCAGTTCGCGGCGCTTGAGCACTTCGAGGTAGACCTCGATGGTGCGCAGGGCTAGATCCTGGGCGGTGCCTTGCGCGTAGTACGCGCGCGAGTTGGACACGCCTTTGGTGCGTTCGACTTCGTTGGCGGTGTTGAAACCGTCGAAGAGCATTTGCCGCAGACGCAGCTCCGACTGGGTGTAATTGAGAATCTCGGTGTGGTGATTACCGAAGGCCCGGGTATTGGTGTTGTCGCTGTAGCCGCGACCATAGGCGGCGTTCAAATCGACCGACGGATAGAAGCCGCCCTTGGCGACTTTGACTTGTTCATCAGCCGACAGGCGTGCGTCCACGCGCGAAGCAAGTTCCGGGTGGGTGGCAATGGTGCTTTGGATCGCCTCGGTGAGGTTCATGGCCTGGGCTTGAGAAGTGCAAGCCATGGCCAGCAAAACCGCGCTGCAGAGGGGGGTTAGAACGCGCATGGGTGCATCTCCCTGAGTCCTGATGGTGCGTTACTGTCGCCAAATATTTGACGATATTTTTAGGTGTAGGCGTTTCACTCTTGTAACAACAGAGCTAAGAACATCCTGAAGCGTAGCTAAGAAAAAATTTTCATAAGGCTTATGCCGAAAAAAACTTATGCGCTTTGTAAAAACCGGCACATTGTTCAGGACGAAAGCCTTTGTTTCATGCGCTTTAGGGAGTGCAAAAAGGCTTGAGGAAAGTTCCACTCACTTTGCGACATACGGCGAAGTACTGCTGAAGGGGAGGGACGCGTAGCGGAGAATGAGTGACAGATTTTTGTCACTCGGGTGATTCACCGCCGTTACGTAGCGTTAGTGGGCGTGTTGCCTTGAACAGGGTTCGGAAGTGCTTGATCGCACTGAAGTTTCCGTAAGGCGCTACCTGCGAAACGAACTGTCGAGGGTGCGAGCGTCGCCCCCGACAACCCGATTGAGCCATGGGCTGCTTCGCTTACCAGTGCCGACGGTGGTCGGCAGCGGAGGATTTCACATGGCAACGCTCATCGGTATCGTCTCTAAAGTCGTTGGTCAGGTTTTCGCCGTCGCCGCAGACGGCAGCAAACGCGCACTGGTTGAGAGGGATCACCTGTTTGTCGGCGATCAACTGATCACCGGGGCAGAAGGCGCTGTCGCCGTTCGTCTGCAAAATGGCCAGGAGTTGACTCTGGGCCGCGACAGCAGCCTGACCATGACCGGGCAATTACTGGCCGATCAGGCGGCGCATGTGAACGCGCCCGAAGCGGTAACCCCGAGCGAAGCGCAACTGACCGACGTCGAGCAGATCCAGAAAGCCATTGCCGCCGGTGACGACCCGACCAAATCCGCTGAAGCCACTGCCGCAGGCCCGAATGCGCCGACCGGTGTGCCGGGTGAAGCGGGAGGGGGGCACAGTTTTGTCTTGCTGACCGAAGTCGGCGGACGGGTCGATCCGATCATCGGTTTCCCGACGGCCGGGTTCGGCGGTATTCCCGAGTTTCCCGAAGAACGCCACAACGTGGTCATCGACAATGGCACCCCGGCGCCCATCGTGCCGCCCCCTGTCAACAACATAGTGACCCTCACGGGTCTGGCCGTGCCGGGGGGCGAGTTGACCCTCAACGAAGCCAATCTGCCGGATGGTTCTGCGGCCAACCCCGGTGCGCTGACTCAGAGCGGCAGTTTCACCGTGACGGCACCAGACGGTTTGAGCAGCCTGAGCATCGGCGGCATCAACCTGATCAATGGCGGCGTGGCCGTCGGTTTTCCGCAATCGATCACCACGCAACTGGGCAACACCCTGACCATCACCGGCTACAACCCGGCGACGGGCGTGGTCAGTTATAGCTACACCCTCAACGGCAATGAAACCCATGCAGCCGGCGACGGTGCGAACAATCTCAGTGAACAGTTCACGGTGGTTGCCGGCGACAGCAATGGCGACACCGCTACCGGCACGCTCGACGTCAACATCACCGACGACGTGCCCAAAGCTGTGGATGACAGCAATACGTCGACCGCTTCGGAAACGCTGCTGACGCTGACTGGCAATGTGCTGACCAATGATGTGCAAGGTGCCGACCGCGTACCGACTGGCCCCGTCACTGCTGGCACCTTCACCGGCACCTACGGCACGCTGGTACTCAACGCCAACGGCACTTACACCTACACGCTGAACACCAACGATGCGGACTTCAAAAACCTGCACGGCGGCGGCAATGGCACCGAAACGTTCACCTACACCATCACCGATTCGGACGGCGACAGCAGCACTGCGAACCTGGTTTTGCAGATCCACAACAATGACGATCCGGTGGTCATCAACGGCTTGAACGTCGAGGGCGGCGAGCTGACGGTTTACGAGAAAAACCTCAGCGACGGCAGCGCGCCAGACTCCACGGCGTTGACGCAAAACGGCACGTTCACCATCACGGCGCTGGACGGTGTCACCACCCTGACCGTCGGCGGTATTGCCGTCGTCACTAACGGCGTCGCCGCAGGCTTCCCGCAATCGGTCACCACACCGCTGGGCAGCACGCTGACCATCACCGGTTTCAACGCTGCGACTGGCGTTGTCAGCTACAGCTACACCCTGGATCACAACGACGCACACCCGACGGCCAACGGTGCCAACACGCTCAACGAGCAGTTTGCGGTGACGGTTGTCGATGACAACGGCACTACGGCCAATGCTTCGCTGGACGTGAACATTGTCGACGATTTGCCAAAAGCCGTGGATGACAACAACACGGGGACGGCGTCGGAAACCAATCTCACGTTGACCGGCAATGTCCTGACCAACGATGTGCAAGGCGCCGACCGTGTAGCGACCGGGCCGGTGACTGCGGGTACGTTTACCGGGACCTACGGGACTTTGGTGCTGAATGCCAATGGCACGTACACCTACACGCTGAATCCGACCGATGCTGATTTCAAGAATTTGCACGGTGGCGGTAACGGTACTGAGACGTTCACTTACACCATCACTGACTCCGATGGCGACACCAGCACTGCGAATCTCGTCTTGCAGATCCACAACAACGACGATCCGGTGGTCATCAGCGGCCTTGATGTGAATGGCGGCGAACTCACCGTTTACGAGAAAAACCTCAGTGACGGCAGTGCGCCCGATTCCGCTGCGTTGACCCAAAACGGCACGTTCACGATCACCGCATTGGACGGTGTCACCACGCTGACTGTCGGCGGTATTGCCGTCGTTACCAACGGCGTGGCCGCAGGCTTCCCGCAATCGGTCACCACTCCGCTGGGCAGCACGTTGACCATCACCGGGTTCAACGCCACAACCGGTGTCGTCAGCTACAGCTACACGCTGGTCGACAACGAAGCTCACCCAACTGCCAACGGCGCGAACAACCTGCCTGAGCAGTTCGCCGTCACCGTGGTGGATGACAACGGCACAACGGCTAACGCAACACTCGATGTGAACATCATCGACGACCTGCCAAAAGCCGTGAATGACAGCAACGTTGGCACCGCCTCGGAAACAAACCTGACCCTCACCGGCAACGTCCTGACCAACGATGTGCAAGGCGCCGACCGCGTACCGACTGGCCCCGTCACTGCCGGCACCTTCACCGGCACCTACGGGACCTTGGTGCTGAACGCCAACGGCACTTACACCTACACGCTGAACACCAACGACGCCGACTTCAAAAACCTGCATGGCGGTGGCAATGGCACCGAGACGTTTGCCTACACCATCACTGATTCCGACGGCGATACCAGCACCGCAAATCTGGTTTTGCAGATCCACAACAACGACGATCCGGTGGTCATCAGCGGTCTCGATGTGAATGGCGGCGAACTCACTGTTTACGAAAAAAACCTCAGTGACGGTAGTGCGCCGGACTCCGCTGCGTTGACGCAAAACGGCACTTTCACCATCACCGCGTTGGACGGAGTCACCACGCTAACCGTCGGTGGCATCGCCGTCGTCACCAATGGCGTGGCTGCAGGCTTCCCGCAATCGGTCACCACTCCGCTGGGCAGCACGTTGACCATCACCGGGTTCAACGCCACAACCGGTGTCGTCAGCTACAGCTACACGCTGGTCGACAACGAAGCTCACCCAACTGCCAACGGCGCGAACAACCTGCCTGAGCAGTTCGCCGTCACCGTGGTGGATGACAACGGCACAACGGCTAACGCAACACTCGATGTGAACATCATCGACGACCTGCCAAAAGCCGTGAATGACAGCAACGTTGGCACCGCCTCGGAAACAAACCTGACCCTCACCGGCAACGTCCTGACCAACGATGTGCAAGGCGCCGACCGCGTACCGACTGGCCCCGTCACTGCCGGCACCTTCACCGGCACCTACGGGACCTTGGTGCTGAACGCCAACGGCACTTACACCTACACGCTGAACACCAACGACGCCGACTTCAAAAACCTGCATGGCGGTGGCAATGGCACCGAGACGTTTGCCTACACCATCACTGATTCCGACGGCGATACCAGCACCGCAAATCTGGTTTTGCAGATCCACAACAACGACGATCCGGTGGTCATCAGCGGTCTCGATGTGAATGGCGGCGAACTCACTGTTTACGAAAAAAACCTCAGTGACGGTAGTGCGCCGGACTCCGCTGCGTTGACCCAAAACGGCACGTTCACGATCACCGCATTGGACGGTGTCACCACGCTGACTGTCGGCGGTATTGCCGTCGTTACCAACGGCGTGGCCGCAGGCTTCCCGCAATCGGTCACCACTCCGCTGGGCAGCACGTTGACCATCACCGGGTTCAACGCCACAACCGGCGTCGTCAGTTACAGCTACACGCTGGTCGACAACGAAGCGCACCCAACTGCCAACGGCGCGAACAATCTGCCTGAGCAGTTCGCCGTTACCGTGGTCGATGACAACGGCACCACCGCTAACGCGACCCTCGATGTGAACATCATCGACGACCTGCCAAAAGCGGTGAATGACAGCAACGTCGGCACCGCGTCGGAAACCAATCTGATCCTCACCGGCAACGTCCTGACCAACGATGTGCAAGGCGCTGACCGCGTACCGACTGGCCCAGTCACCGCAGGCACCTTCACCGGCACCTACGGGACCCTGGTGCTGAACGCCAACGGCACTTACACCTACACGCTGAACACCAACGATACCGACTTCAAAAACCTGCACGGCAATGGCAACGGCACCGAAACTTTCACCTACACCATCACCGATTCCGACGGCGATGCCAGCACCGCCAATCTGGTGCTGAACATCCACAACAACGACGACCCGGTGATCCTCAACGGCCTCGACGTCAATGGTGGTGAACTCACCGTCTACGAGAAAAACCTCAGCGACGGCACTAGCCCCAACCCGACGGCGCTGACCCAAAGCGGCACCTTCACCGTCACCGCACTCGATGGCCTGCAAACCCTGACCGTAGGCGGTATCGCCGTCGTCACCAACGGCGTCGCCGCAGGCTTCCCGCAGTCGGTTACCACGCCGCTGGGCAGTACGCTGACCATCACCGGTTACAACGCCACAACCGGCGTGGTCAGCTACAGCTACACCCTGGTCGACAACGAAGCGCATCCGACCGGCAACGGCGCCAACAGCCTTACCGAGAACTTCAACGTGGTCGCCACCGACGGCGACGGCAGCACTGCGTCCGGGCAGATCAACGTCAACATCATCGATGATCTCCCCACCGCCAAAGCCGACACCGGCTCGGTGGCGGAGGGCGGTACGGTCAATATCAGCGTGCTTGGCAACGACGTCACCGGTGCCGATGGCGCCGCAGCGGGCGGGGCCGTGGTGGGCGTGCGCGCCGGCAGCAACACTGCGACGTCGGCGATCGGCGGCCTCAACAGCAACATCAACGGCAACTTCGGTTACCTGACCCTGGATGCGTTGGGCAACGCCGTCTACCACAGCAACCCGAACTCGGTGAGCCCACCGGGCGCCACCGACACGTTCACCTACACCATCCGCGATGGCGACGGCGACGAAAGCACCACCACCATCACCATCAACGTCGCCGACAGCAAACTGGTCGCTTCGGTCGATCAGGATGTGACGGTCTATGAAAAAGCCCTCGACCTGACCAAGGACGGCCAGGATCTGGCCCCCGGCACGGTCACCGGCAGCGATCCGACCAACACCGGCGAAACCGCCACAGGCACGCTGGTCGGCGCAGTCACCGGCGGCAGCGGCGCGATCACTTACACCCTGGTCGGCAGTGCCACTGGCACTTACGGGCAGATCCAGCTCAACGCCGACGGCACCTACACCTACACGCTGACTTCGGCACCGAAAACCACGCCGAACGCCAACGACGGCGCGAACACCCTCAGCGAAAGTTTCACCTACAAAGCCACCGATGCACTGGGCAACAGCACCACCAGCACCATCGTCGTCAACATCGTCGACGACGTACCGAAAGCGGTCGCTTCGGATCGTTCGGTGGCCGCGGTGGAGATCGACTCGAACATCCTCATCGTCCTCGACATCTCCGGCAGTATGGCCGATGCCTCGGGCGTGCCGGGCCTGTCACGGCTGGACCTGGCCAAGCAGGCGATCAGTGCCTTGCTCGACAAATACGACGACCTCGGCGATGTGAAAGTGCAACTGGTGACCTTCAGCAGCAGCGCCACCGACCGCACCACGGTGTGGGTTGATGTCGCGACCGCCAAGACCCTGCTCGCCGGCCTGACTGCCGGTGGCGGCACCAACTACGATGCCGCCGTCGCGACCATGTACAACGCGTTCAACACCGCGGGCAAACTCACCGGAGCGCAGAACGTCGGCTACTTCTTCTCCGATGGCAAACCCACCAATGGCCAGGATATCGGCACCAGCGATGAAGCCACGCTCAAAGCGTTCCTCGATGCCAACAACATCAAGAACTACGCGATCGGCCTCGGCAGCGGTGTGAGCAACGCCAACCTCGATCCGCTGGCGTATGACGGCATCACGCACACCAACACCAACGCGGTGGTGGTTACCGATCTCAACCAGCTCAACTCGGTGCTGTTCGGTACTGTGGAAGGCGCACCGGTCACCGGTTCGCTGTTGGGCGAGGGTGGTACGTTCGGCGCCGATGGCGGTTTCATCAAATCCATCGTCGTTGACGGCACCACCTACACCTACGATCCAAAAGCCAACGGCGGACAAGGCTCACTGGTCGCCAGCGGCGGTACCAACCATGGCACCTTCAACACCGTGAACAACACGGTGAGCATTGCCACCAACAATAGCGGCACGCTGGTGGTCAACCTCGACACCGGCGACTACAGCTACACCTCGCAGAAAACCACCACGGTGGTGATTACCGAGAACATCGGCTTCACCCTCAGCGACAACGACGGCGACCTCGCCAGCTCGACGCTGACCGTGAAAGTGATTCCCAACGCGCCTCCGGTGGCGGCGGACGATCACGTCATCACCAACGTGCTGTCGAGCAATATCGTGGTGCCGGGCGAGCTGTTGCTGGCCAACGACACCGATCCGAATGGCGACACGCTCAACGCCTCGCCGACTACCTTCAACACTGGCTGGGTCGCGAAGGGCGCGGACTTCACCGGCAGCGGTGTGATCACCTTCAACGGCACCAGCAACACTGCCGCTAACCAGAACCTCGCCGACGTGCGTAATTCGTTTGCGGCCAACACTGCGGCGATGACCGCCGTGCTGGTGGTCAGCGGTTACCTCGGCGCGGTGACCAACGCCAATGCCAACGATGAAGACCTGATCACCGTCAAACTGAAACAGGGCGAGACCCTCAACCTTGATCACAACCTGGCGGCCGGGCACATCACGCTGGAGTACTCGGTGAACGGTGGCGCGTTTGTCAGCATCGCCGATGGCGGCACCATCACCGCCGGCGCCGACGGCACGTACCAGATCCACGTGACCAACATCACCAACACCAGCGGTAGCAACACCACCGCTGCGGAAAACTACCAACTGACCATGACGGTCAACTACGCCGGGGCACATGACATCACCCCGGACTTCCACGGCACCTACACCGCTAACGACAACCACGGTGGCAGCGATTCCGCCGCCGTGACCATCACCTATCAGGATGGCCACACCCTCACCGGCACTTCCGGAGACGACATTCTGGTGGCCGGCACCGGCGACAACATCCTCAATGGTGGCGATGGCAACGACGTGCTGACCGCAGGCTCCGGCAACAACGAAATGCACGGCGGTGCCGGCAACGATCTGCTCTACAGCGGCCCGGGCAATGACTTGCTTGACGGTGGCAGCGGCATCGACACCGCAAGCTACGCCCACGCCACGGCCGGGGTCACGGTCAACCTCGGTTTGCTCGGTGCACAAAACACCGTCGGCGCGGGGACCGACACCCTGACCGGTATCGAAAACCTCGTCGGCTCGAACTTCAACGACACCCTCACCGGCGATAACAATAACAACGTGATCAACGGCGGCCTGGGCAACGACACCCTCAACGGTGGCGGCGGCGATGACCTGCTGATCGGCGGCATGGGCAACAACACGATGACCGGCGGGCCTGGTGCCGACACCTTCCAGTGGCTCAAAGGCAACAGCGGCCACGACCTGATCACCGACTTCACCCCGGGCACCGACAAGCTCGACCTGTCGCAACTGCTGCAAGGTGAAAACGGCACCACGGCGTCGCTGGATGACTACCTGCACTTCACCGTCACCGGCAGCGGCGCGTCGGTGCTCACCAGCATCGACGTCAGCGCCATGGCCGGCGCCACGCCGAACCAGACCATTGATCTGGCCGGCGTCAACCTCGCCAGCCATTACGGCGTGACGCCGGGGGCGGGTGGGGTGATCGCCAGCGGGCATGACACTGCGACGATCATCAGCGGGATGCTGAATGATCATTCGTTGAAGGTGGATACGGTGTGATCGAGGTCTGAAACGACAAAACCCGCCGTCCCGGTTGAACGGGGCGGCGGGTTTTTTCTGCCTGAAGACATATTTTGTCTGGGAGGTCGCCTTCGCGAACAAGAACGCTTTCACAGATTCGACGGTGATAAAAATTTGTGATCGACGCAGCCCCTGGTGGGAGCGGGCTTGCCCACAAAGGTGTTCACATCACTTACGGCTTTTCAGTGATACCTGCTAGAGAAGAGTGTTCCTTGACCTCTGCGACCAGCTTTATTGATATCGCTGAACGTAAATGGCGTTGATAAAGAAGTCGTTCCCGCCCTGCGCGCCGCCATAGCCGCCACGATCCTCGTGGTTTTGCATATAAATCGTGTAAGGGCCGCTGACGGGTACTCTGAAGTCAGCTGATTGCTCGTAGTAGACTCTATTTCTGGGAACAGTAAAGCGTGCCACAAGCGCTATTCCGCTGGAAGTACTGACGCTGAGTATCGGTGGAACGTTTTCAGGTAGCGGGCTTACATTCGCCACGTTATAGACGAATCGGTAAGTTCTCGCGGCTTTGAACTGAAAGGTCTGGCTCAGTAAAACACCGGCATTGCCTGCGATATCAAGTGTCTGGTTTTCGTAGTAACCGTTGGCAATCCTGGCTGTTCTTGAGGCTGATCCAAACTTCCAGTCCCCGGCATTGCCGTTGAAAAGAGTAACGGAGTCTCGCCAGGAATCGGCAAGAACGTTCAACGTCAG
The DNA here is from genome assembly GCF_044743525.1 of Pseudomonas sp. NPDC087598. NCBI lineage: Bacteria > Pseudomonadati > Pseudomonadota > Gammaproteobacteria > Pseudomonadales > Pseudomonadaceae > Pseudomonas > Pseudomonas sp. NPDC087598. The sequence continues at coordinate 36,639 of NZ_JBIUWQ010000052.1, forward strand.
CGGCGGCGAGCGGACTGGGTCTGCCTGACCGCTGGAAGATACCTGATAAGTAATTGCGACAGACCGGCCTGCATTCGCAATGAATACTGATCGAGGGATCGTGAAGATCAACGGTTGGATGGTCAAGACATCGAGTGGGTCAGTTGTGTGGTTTGCCCCTGTCCCGGCCAGTTCGACGTTGACTGATTGCCCAACCGCCATTCCGGTATAAGCCGGAACCTGAATGCGGGCCCCTGAATCGACAATGTCGTCAAAGTCCACGTTCGGACTGGACAAGTCCAGGAGCTGGGGCGCTATCAGGTCCAGTGATTTGATCAAGTAGGTTCGCACCGGAAACAGCACCGCTTGTGCAAACTCCTGCTCGCTGGCGAGGTTTACCCAAAAACTGATTTTCAACGTACTGCCGTTTTTCAGTGCCTTCAACCAGTTCAACGGCAGTTCACGGTTCAACCCCGGAAGTTGGGTATGCGCTTCACCCACCAAATCGTTATAGGGGGCGGCCGGCGTTAAGTTCGTCACTTCTTCATAACGTAGCCACAAACGTTGTCCACTTATCTGCCCCGGCCACTGGGCCACAGTCAACTGATCATGGGCCTGTAGCTGAGTGACGTCGAGCTCTGCCCCCGGCTTGATTTGCGGTGTTGGAAAGCGCGAATCCTCGGAGGCGATCGACAGGATCTCCAGCGCCAGTGACGGCGATTTGGCAGCTTGGCTACTCCCTCTGTTCAGATTCCAGCGTAGTTCGATTTTCTTGTTCTGACGCGGTACCAGAAACTCCCGACGCAGTTCAAAATTGGCGCGCTTGTTTTTGTTCAGCTCTACCAACGCAAAGCGATTGGCATCGTTGGGTGCTTTTACTTCCACCAGTCGAGCTTTGTCTCCTGCAATCGCCGCGAGGAATTCGACACGTATTGTCGGGAGATCACCCAATGGGTCGATCACCTGCGTGTGAGGCGGAACCGGAAATGGCGGCTCCAGTACAATCTCTGCCGTATCACCGAACATCAATTGCAGTAACTCGGAAGTGACTTCAACTTCGCCCGGATTGGCGATTTTTGCTTGGACCGTTAACGGCGTGCTCGCGTAAGGCGCAATGTATTTGGCTTCGATGCGAAAAATGACCGGTAGCGTCGGGTCGTTAATGATCTGGCGGAAAATGAACAGCGCAGTGATTCCGTCCTGATCGGTTGTTTGCCAACGCAGTTCCACCGTTGCACCTTGTTTCATTGGCCAGTAATCGGCAAACCGCACGGTCGCTTCGACGGTGTCCACTGGTAATTTGCCGTCAACCAAAGGGGTCAGGATCGGTAAGCCCAAGGGCTGAGAGGTGCCGCTGATGGTGACATCGGCGGGTTTGGACAGTTGGGTTCTGCCGGATTTGGTCAGCGTATAGGTGGCGCGCAAAGCACCGCCGATCAGGTTGCGGATCCGTTCGTTTTCAATTGGAAATTCGACTTTCCTGCTGGCGACGGTCATTGTCTTTGTATAGGTATGACTGACAGGATCGCCACTCTTTGTGAGTCCTTGCAGGGTGAGTTCGATGATGTCGTTCACCGCAAATACACCTGTCACCGTCACGGTTGTCGGGTCACCCGTCAACCAATCGTGATGCAACACATCATCCGGATCGGCCTGATCGAAAATCGGTGCGGTCAGCAAGACCACGCCGGGTTTGAACGGCAGAACCAGTGAATCCGACCATCCACTGGCGTTCTCTACTACATCGAACACTTGCCAGCGCACTACCAGGCTGTTGGTCGATGCCAGCGCGGCGAGCATGGCGGGTGTGAGCTCGAAGAGCACATCACCTGGCGCAGTGACAGTTTGCTCAAGCGTCAGAGAGCCGAAGGCCAATTCCACAACATCATCGATGGACTGGTTGAAGTATTCGGGGACGGTCACGAACATGCCGTCATCGATCACCGACCGATCGACAAAGGTCTCCGAAGGCAACGGCAACTTGAGTCCCTGATTAAACGGCTTTCCGCCGTCCGTGTCGGCCTCACCCGGCGCCGGATGTTTATAAAACAGCGGAACGCGGGGCGGAAATTCCCCCGGGTTGCCACTTACCCGCCGGATTTCATACCAGAAGTCTTTGTTCTCATTCCTCAGCGGCACGAACCGGGCCTCCATGTCCCTGGCCGAAATGAAGAACGGAATGTTTTTCGCCAGCCCTTGAGCATCGAAATGTGCGTCGGTGACCGAGAACTCGGCCACGGGCACTGTGTCAGTGTCTATGAAGACCCGAATACCGTCACCGATGGCCATATCCAAATAGGCCAGGATGTAGACAAGCAACCCGTCACGGTCGCCATACACCATGTTGATGTTGATCCCTAGAGCGCCATCGTTCTGTGGTTTGAAGTTGACCGGATAGGGGGGGACCAGAGCGAGCACGCCGAGGCCGCGATCGGGCGGAAAGACGACTTGTTGATTGGAGGTCGAGCCGGCACTCATCGTACTGTTCATGTTTGCTTACCTTCCATAAGAAGCGCCGTTGCAGAGCAGCGGCCCGCGTAGAGGAGTAATTAGAACGCGTTGACTGGAGCTGCGCACCTGTCAGATCTGACAGGTGCAGGAAGTATTCAGACGGACGGTAGAAGCAGGCTTGATCGAGCTGATCGGCCTATGGCCTGCGCAATGTCTCCTACCGCTGGACAGGCTGAAGGCAGCGGTCATCTGATTCGGGAACGGCCGTATCATTCGGGATCAAATGATCTCTCGGGCATCCACATCCACATCCTCTTCGTTTTTGCTCAGTCCTCCCAGTGCGCCCGCATTGCGCAATGAAAAGCTCAAACCGTTATGGGGGTCGGCCGATTGCGCCAGCCATCCGAAGCTTCGCGTATCACTGTTGTAAACCTCCGCCGAGCTGCCACTCACGGTGCTGGTCCAGGCATTGGCCAGATGGGGATACGTTGGGCCTGCACTCCATGCGAACCAGGGTTGAAAGTAGCAACGGGCCATGACTGCACGGATCTGCGCTGTCAGACCGACTTCGCCTCTTTGCGCCAACGATTCAATGTATCTCGGGAATGTCCAGCCAATGCCGCCATGTACCAACAGTGAGTAGACGTTTGAAACGCTGACGGCATAACTGACCTGTGCATTTCGTTGATCAGTGATTGTGATGGTGGCAGTACCGTTGCCCATTCCACTGACTTTGCCGTTGGTGTCGACCGCTGCCACGGCCGAGTTCGAGGAGCGATAAACGTAGGGCAGGTAGCCCCCGATGGCGGTACGAACCATTGTGTTGCCAAGCGCATCGACACCATTGAGGTTCGGACAATAACCGCTTCTGACCATCACGCCGTCCAGGCGCATCAGGCTTGTGTCGACTGACAACGGCTTCTTGCCTTCGCCAAATTTCAATTGTGCCAGTTCAGAAAATACTTCGACTTCTCCCGGATTGGTGATGGTGTTTTGTACGGTCAAAGGCGTGTCCGCGAAGGGCGCGATATACCTTGCCGGCACCTTGAAGAAAACCGCTTGCGTCGGGTCGGTGACGATGAGGGCAAAAATGAACAGTGTTGCCACTCCGTCGAGGTCGGTGGTCTGCCAGCGAAGCTCGACCTTCGCGCCGTTTTTCAACGGCCAGTAATGGGCGACTGTCACGGTAGCCATGGCCGTGTCGGCCGGCAACTTGCCATCCACCAGCGGCTCGACAATCGGTTGGCTCAGTGGTTGGGAGGTGCCTGTGAACGTGGCATCAGCGGGTTTGGAGGGCTGGGTCTTGCCTGCCTTGGTCAACAAGTAGGACGCGCGCGCCGACCCGTCGATCAGATTGCGCACGCGCTCATTCTCGACGGGGAAAGTCATCAGCCTGCTAGCAGCGCTGAGTCTCTGGCTGTAGGTGTGGCTGACACTGTCGCCACCTTTGGTCAGTCCTTGCAGAGTCAAATCAATCACGTCATTGACGGCAAATATCCCGGTGACCAGGATATTCAAAGGGCCGCCTGCGAGATTGTTGTGGTCCACTACATCATCAGCATCTGCTTGTTCGAAAATCGGCGCGGCCAATAACACAACGCCAGGTTTGAACGTGAGGATGAGCGAGTCCGACCAGCCGCTGGCATTTTCCACCACATCGAACACTTCCCAGCGCACCACCAGGCTATTGGTGGGCATAAGGGTGGCGAGTTGTCCCGGGCTCAGTTCAAAGAGCACATCACCCAATTCGGTGACAGTGGTTTCCAGCAACAGAGAACCACAGGCCAGAACCACGACATCGCCGACACATTGATTGAAGTACTCCAGCACCGTCACGAACATGCCCTCGTCGATCACGGTCTGGTCGACGACCGTTTCCGAAGCGACGGGCAGCTTGAGGCCCTGGTTGAAAGGTTTTCCACCATCGGTATCGGCCTCACCGGGCGCGGGGTATTTGTAAAACAACGAGACGGGGAGCGAGGGGTCGGAGGGGTTGCCGCTGACTCGCTGGACGTCGACCCAGAAATCCTTGTTTTGTGGTTTCAGGAAATCGAATCTGGCTTCCATGATGTCGGCCGAAATGTAGAACGGTATGTTTTTCGCTGTGCCGTCAACTTCGAAGTGCGCATCGGTGACCGAAAACTCGGCGACAGGAACATTCCTGTTTTCAATGAACACCCTGATGTTGTCGCCATCAGACATATTCAGGTAGGCGAGGATGTACACCAGCAGTCCATCACGATCACCGTGCACCAGATTGATATTTATACCCAAGGCGCCGTCTTGTTGCGGTTTGAAGCCAATCGGAAAGGGCGGGGAGACGGCAAGAATTCCGAGGCCTCGATCAGGTGGGAAAACCACCAGTTGTTCGTCGCTGGCTGAAGAAATATTCACCGGTTGGCTGGTCATGGCTGAGAACCTTCTTTGAGAGGTGCTCAGGATTAGATAACCAGCGCCAGTGCTTGCCTACTGTCAGATCTGACAGGTAGTCGACGATTTAAGACGAACGGTCAGTCCCGGGCGGTCAGGGCTTGTGCAACGTCTTCTGCCGCAAAATATAAATCGTCACCAGTACCGCACTGGTCAGCATGAACCCCCGCGCCCACGGCAGTTGCACCAGATAGCACGAGAACAGAATGCTCGCCCACATCAGCCCGATCGCGTAGACCTTGCCCTTGAGCGGAATGCCATTGCCATCGAGGTAGTCACGAATCCATGGCCCAAGCCGAGGATGCTCGACCAGCCAATGATAGAAACGCGGAGAGCTGCGGGCGAAACACGCCGCCGCGAGCAACAGGAAGGGAGTGGTGGGGAGGACGGGCAGGAAAATCCCGATCACCCCCAATGCCACGCTGAGCCAGCCGATGGCCAGCAAAAGGTAGCGCAACATCAGGGGGCGGTTGCCTATGGGGTTGTCCATAGGCCGGATCTTAGTGGTGACGTGGCTTGAGGATCGCCGGTTTTTCGTCTGGCGCCTGGCACAGCAGGTACAGCGCCGTCAGGGCTTCCGGGATCTGCACGATCATGTCGTCCATCAGGTTGGCGTCTTTGGCGATGTCTTCGAACTCTGGCTGTTCGTCGAACAGGCCTGAACCAACCATGATCGGCAGGAGCATTTCGCTGACTTCTTCTTCGGCGGTTTCGAACCAGGCTGCTTCACGCAGGAACACGCCCTCCATGAAGCCGATGCACCAGCCGCGCAGTTCGGAGTCGTCCGGCTCTTCGCCCAGATCCAGTTCGCATGGCAGCTCGAACTCTTCGTCGGACGCGAGTTGACGGGCGATGTGCGCCTTGAGGCCGATCAGGGTGGCTTCGATCTCTTCGCGCTGGGCGTCGCTGCTGTAATGCGGCTCTTCAGCGAACAGGGCGTCGATCCATTCACGCTCCGGCACGTCTTCGGCGCAGATCGACAGTGCGGTCAGATAGCCGTGAGCGGCCACGTAATCCAGTGCCTCGTCGTGCAGCTCGTCGGCATCGAGGAAGACTTGCAGGCGGGTCAGTTGCTCAGCGAAGGACATTACGGGGCTACCTTGGGGGAATAAACAATGCGGGAATTCTAGGCCTTCTTGAGCGCTCAAGCCAGCCGCATGGCAGATTTGCCGCAATAACCGCATGCAAACTCTGTGGGAGCGAGCCTGCTCGCGAAAGCGGCATGTCAGGCGCCTTTGTATCGACTGACCCAGCGTATTCGCGAGCAGGCTCGCTCCCACAGGGGCTAATGTGAAGCTGATTACAAGGTGTGTCTTATAAGCGGCGCCCTGTGCAGGGGAGGGCTCGGGTATACTGCCGCGTTTTGCGATCCCTGCCCGTATTGCGGCGGTCATGCAATGCGTTCTTACGATTCTGCGGTGCAGCCTTGGCCGTCATGAACCAGCCTTGCAGGGATGTATCAGTAGATTTTTGGAGTTTTTATGCTCGAACAGGCTCAACGCGTCCTCAAGGACATCTTCGGCTACGACAGTTTCCGTGGCCGTCAGGGTGCAATCATTGAGCGCGTGGCCAGCGGCGGTGATGCGCTGGTGCTGATGCCTACCGGTGGCGGCAAGTCCCTGTGCTTCCAGGTCCCGGCGCTGTTGCGCGATGGCCTGGCAGTGGTGGTGTCGCCGTTGATCGCCTTGATGGACGATCAGGTCGCAACCCTCGAAGAGCTGGGCGTTGCCGCCGCGGCGCTGAACTCCACGTTGAGCGCCGAGCAGCAGCGTGATCTGGCCGCGAAGATCAAGCGCGGCGAAGTGAAAATGCTCTATCTGGCGCCGGAACGTCTGGTGCAGCCGCGCATGTTGTCCTTCCTGCAAGGGCTGAACATCGCGCTGTTCGCCATCGACGAGGCGCACTGCGTCTCGCAATGGGGACACGATTTTCGTCCGGAATACCTGCAACTGGGCCAATTGGCCGAGATGTTCCCCGATGTGCCGCGCATCGCCCTGACCGCCACTGCCGACAAGCGTACCCGCGAAGAAATCGTCACCCGTCTGCATTTGCAGAACGCCGAGCGGTTTCTTTCGAGTTTCGATCGCCCCAATATCTTCTATCGCATCGTGCCCAAGGAGCAGCCGCGCAAGCAGTTGCTGGCGTTCCTCGCCGAGCGCCGCAGCGATGCCGGCATCGTCTATTGCCTGTCGCGCAAGAAAGTCGAAGAAGTCGCAACGTTTTTGAGCGAGCAGGGCTTCCCGGCGCTGCCGTATCACGCCGGTTTGCCCAATGAACTACGTGCCTTTAACCAGAAGCGCTTCCTCAACGAGGAAGGCCTGATCATGGTCGCCACCGTGGCGTTCGGTATGGGCATCGACAAACCCAACGTGCGTTTCGTCGCCCACCTCGATCTGCCGAAATCCCTTGAGGCGTATTATCAGGAAACCGGGCGCGGCGGCCGTGACGGTCTGCCGGCGGACGCGTGGATGGCTTACGGTCTGCAAGACGTGGTGATGCTCAAGCAGATGCTGCAAAACTCTGAAGGTGACGAGCGCCACAAGCGTCTGGAGCAGCACAAGCTCGACGCCATGCTCTCGCTGTGCGAAGAGACCCGTTGCCGTCGGCAGACGCTGCTGGCGTATTTCGATGAAGAAATGGCCGAGCCCTGCGGCCACTGCGACAACTGCGTTGATGGCGTGCAGACCTGGGACGCCACTGAGCCTGCCCGTCAGGCGTTGTCGGCGATCTATCGCACCGGTCAGCGTTACGGCGTGGGCCATCTGGTCGATGTGTTGCTGGGCAAGGACAACGAAAAGGTTCGCAGTTTCGGTCATCAGCACCTGTCGGTGTACGGCGTGGGCAAGGCGCTGAGCGAAAGCGAATGGCGCTCGTTGTTCCGCCAGTTGGTCGCGCGCGGTCTGGCCGATGTCGATCACGAAGGTTATGGCGGCTTGCGCCTGAGCGACACCTGCCGGCCATTGCTCAAGGGTGAAGTGACCCTGGAACTGCGCCGTGACCTGAAACCACAAGTCACCGCCAAAACCGCCAGCAAGAGCCCGGCCAGCCAACTGGTGCGCGGTGAAGAGCGCGAGCAGTGGGAAGCCCTGCGCGCCCTGCGGCGCAAACTCGCCGAAGAGCATGGCGTACCGCCGTACGTCATTTTCCCCGATTCGACCCTGCTGGAAATGCTCCGCAGCCAGCCGACCTCGCTGGCGGACATGGCCCGGGTCAGCGGCGTCGGTGCGCGCAAGCTGGAGCGTTACGGCGAGGCTTTCCTCGAAGTGCTCGGCGGCGAGGCCGAGGCGCCGAAAGTGGTGGCAGACGTGCGTCACGAACTGATCACCCTGGCCCGCGCCGGCATGACGCCGATGCAGATCGCCGGGCAGTTGCAGTGCTCGGAAAAGAACGTTTACACCCTGCTCGCCGAAGCGATTGGCAAGCAGCAGTTGTCGCTGGAGCAGGCACTGGATTTGCCGGAAGAACTGATGGGCGAAGTGCAGGACGCGTTCCTCGATGGCGAAGGCGAGTTGCCGTCGGTCGCCGAGATCGCCGAGTTGTTTGCCGGCCGCGTGCCGGAGGGCGTGCTGTACTGCGTGCGGGCTGCGCTGCAATCTGAATTTGAAATGTAACCGGCCTCAAGCCCCTCACCCCAGCCCTCTCCCTGTATGTACCGGACACATGGTGGACAGGTGTTCGGACACATGGTGGACACTTTTTAATAGACACATTGCTCATCGCGAAGGAGA
>NZ_JBIUWQ010000053.1:0-45220 GCF_044743525.1 Pseudomonas sp. NPDC087598
GTTCCGGCACGTCCACGGTCCTGCGGTGCATCAACCTGTGGGAAAACCCGCACCAGGGCCAGATCCTGGTCGCCGGGGAAGAACTCAAGCTCAAGGCCGCCAAAAATGGCGAACTGGTTGCCGCTGACGGCAAGCAGATCAATCGCCTGCGCTCCGAGATTGGTTTTGTGTTTCAAAACTTTAATCTGTGGCCGCACATGAGCGTCCTCGACAACATCATCGAAGCGCCGCGTCGCGTACTCGGCCAGAGCAAGGCCGAAGCCATTGAAGTCGCCGAAGCGCTGCTGGCCAAGGTCGGTATCGCCGACAAGCGTCACGCCTACCCGGCGCAATTGTCCGGTGGCCAGCAACAACGTGCGGCGATTGCCCGCACGCTGGCGATGCAACCGAAAGTAATCCTGTTCGACGAGCCCACCTCCGCGCTTGACCCGGAAATGGTTCAGGAAGTACTTAGTGTCATCCGCGCATTGGCCGAAGAAGGCCGCACCATGCTGCTCGTGACCCACGAAATGGGCTTCGCCCGTCAGGTCTCCAGCGAAGTGGTGTTCCTTCACCAGGGGCTGGTAGAAGAGCAAGGATCGCCACAGCAGGTGTTCGAAAACCCGCTTTCGGCGCGCTGCAAACAATTCATGTCCAGCAACCGCTAACGGAGCAACATGCATGCAGAACTATAAAAAGGTCTTCCTGGCTGCGGCCGTCACCCTGGCGTTCAGCGCCGGTGCCATGGCCGAAACCCTGAAGATGGGCATCGAAGCGGCTTACCCGCCGTTCAACAACAAAGATGCCAGCGGCAACGTTGTCGGCTTCGACAAAGACATCGGCGACGCGCTGTGCGCCAAGATGAAAGTCGAGTGCAGCGTAGTGACCTCCGATTGGGACGGCATCATTCCCGCCCTGAACGCCAAGAAGTTCGACTTCCTGATCTCCTCGATGTCGATCACCGACGAACGCAAGGGCGCGGTGGACTTCACCGACCCGTACTACTCCAACAAGCTGCAATTCATCGCGCCGAAAGATAAAGAGTTCAAGACCGACAAGGACTCCCTCAAAGGCAAAGTGATCGGCGCCCAGCGCGCAACCCTGGCCGGTACCTTCATGGAAGACAACATGCCGGGCGTTGAAGTGAAGCTCTACGACACCCAGGAAAACGCTTATCTCGACCTGACTTCCGGTCGTCTGGACGGCATCCTCGCGGACAAATACGTCAACTACGAGTGGCTGAAAAGCGACGCCGGCAAAGCCTACGAATTCAAGGGCGACCCGGTGGAAGAAAGCGACAAGATCGGTATCGCTGTACGCAAAGGCGACCCGATCCGCGCGAAGCTGAACGCCGCGCTGAAGGAAATCGTCGCTGACGGTACCTACAAGAAGATCAACGACAAGTACTTCCCGTTCAGCATCTACTGATTCTGACCTGCCGGATCGGCGCCGCTCTCCAGCGGTGCCGATCCCCGGCCTTGCCTGCCGCGATTTGAAAAGAAATCCATGATTATCGACCTCTACGGATTCGGCCCGGCGCTCGCCGCCGGCGCGCTGATGACCGTCAAACTGGCACTCTCGGCCCTGTGCCTGGGGCTAGTGCTCGGTCTGCTCGGCGCCTTGGCCAAGACTTCCCCGTACAAGCCGCTGCAATGGCTTGGCGGCTTTTATTCAACCCTGGTGCGTGGCATCCCGGAATTGCTCTGGGTGCTGTTGATCTACTTCGGTACGGTCAACCTGATGCGCGCGCTCGGTGAGTTCTTCGGCAATCCCGATCTGGAACTCAGTGCCTTTGCCGCCGGTGTCATCGCACTGGGCCTGTGCTTCGGCGCCTACGCCACGGAAGTGTTTCGTGGCGCGATCCTCGCCATTCCCAAAGGCCATCGTGAGGCCGGTGTGGCCCTGGGCCTGTCGAAATGGCGGATCTTCACCAGACTCATCATGCCGCAGATGTGGCGAATCGCCCTGCCGGGCCTTGGCAACCTGTTCATGATCCTGATGAAGGACACGGCACTGGTGTCAGTGATCGGTCTGGAAGAAATCATGCGTCACGCACAAATCGGTGTGACTGTGTCGAAACAGCCGTTCACCTTCTATATGGTCGCCGCGCTCATGTACCTCGGCCTGACCGTGCTGGCCATGACTGGCATGCATTTCCTGGAAAAACGCGCCGCCCGCGGCTTTGCGAGGAGCGCTTAATGAACTGGGAAGTCATCATCAAGTGGCTGCCGAAACTGGCGCAGGGCGCGACCCTGACTCTGGAACTGGTGGCCATTGCCGTGATCGCAGGTCTGCTGCTGGCGATTCCGCTGGGCATCGCCCGCTCTTCGAAGCTGTGGTACGTGCACGCTTTGCCCTACGCATACATCTTCTTTTTCCGTGGCACGCCGTTGCTGGTTCAACTGTTTTTGGTCTACTACGGCCTGGCACAGTTCGACGTGGTCAGGAACAGCTCGATGTGGCCGTACCTGCGCGATCCGTTCTGGTGCGCCACCGCGACCATGACCCTGCACACGGCGGCTTACATCGCCGAAATTCTGCGCGGTGCGATCCAGGCCATTCCACCGGGCGAAATCGAAGCCGCGCGGGCCTTGGGCATGTCCAAACCAAAAGCGATGTTCTACATCATCCTGCCGCGTGCCGCGCGCATCGGCCTGCCGGCCTACAGCAACGAAGTGATCCTGATGCTCAAGGCCAGCGCCCTGGCCAGCACGGTGACGCTGCTGGAACTGACCGGCATGGCCCGCACGATCATCGCCCGCACCTACCTGCCAGTAGAGATCTTCTTCGCGGCCGGTGTGTTCTATCTGCTGATGTCCTACGTGCTGGTGCGCGGCTTCAAGCTGCTGGAGCGCTGGCTGCGCGTCGATGCCTGCCAAGGGCGTTGATTCTTCCCACGTGCTGACGGGCGAGGACCTACTCGCCCGCTTCACCGCGCTGGATGCTTTTCTGACAAAGCATCAGGCGCTGTGGAAACCCCGTCCCTTCACTCATCTTTCGCTTGCTTGGGAAGCGTCCTACCCGGAGTTGGCCTCATGGCTACGGGGGCGATCGCTTGAGGATGCAGAAAACGCGCATAACCAACCTGCCGGCCTTGCCGATGCACCGGAGCCGTTTGCTTCATTGGCGGCGTTGTCGGCTGAGCTGAGCGCGGTAGGTGAGTTGCCAGGGCATGCGCTGGAAGCGGCAGGTCATCGCTTGAATGTCGATGTGCCGGGGCGCAAGTGGCAGCAGATCGAGGCGTTCGCCAGTCGTTTGTCCTTTGCATCGCAACCGACGCATTGGCTCGACTGGTGTTCCGGCAAGGGCCATTTGGGCCGACGTCTGTTGGGCGCCGGGCAACAATTGACCTGCGTTGAATACGATCCGGCGCTGGTTGTCAGTGGTCAGGCGTTGAATCAACGTCATCATCTGCATGCCTTGCATGTCGAGCAGGATGTGCTGGCGGCGAATGCTTCAGATGTATTGAGTGGCAACCACACGCCTGTCGCCCTCCATGCCTGTGGCGATTTGCATGTGCGACTGATGCAACTGGCCAGTGCTGCCGGCTGCCAACAACTGGCGATCGCCCCGTGCTGTTACAACCGCACAAGTCGCACGGAATATCAGGCGTTATCTGCCGCCGGACTGGAATCGCTCCTACGATTGTCTCTAGAAGATCTGGCGCTACCGATGAGCGAAACCGTCACCGCCGGTGCACGGGTCCGACGCCAGCGCGACACCTCGATGGCCCGACGCCTCGCTTTCGACTTGTTGCAACGAAGACTGCGCGGTATCGACGAATACCTGCCAACACCCTCGCTACCCAGCGCCTGGCTGGACAAACCGTTCGCCGATTACTGCCATGATCTGGCTGCCCTCAAAGAGTTATCCACAATAGGCTCGCAAGATTGGCCGGCGCTCGAAGCTGCCGGATGGCAGCGGTTGTCCGAAGTTCGCAACCTGGAATTACTGCGAGGATTGTTCCGACGACCGCTGGAGCTTTGGCTGAATCTGGATCGAGCACTTTTCCTCGTCGAACAGGGATACGTCGTACGCCTGGGTACCTTCTGCGATGCGCCGCTCACGCCACGTAATTTCATGTTGTTGGCCGAACGCGTTTAAAACCTGAACAGCCTGTGGATAACTCTGTTGATGGAATTCCCATGGATCCAATATCCATGCCTGTTTCGAGGCTTTAACACTGTTGGTCATTTTTTGTTCACATAGATAAAAAACCTGTAAAACAGGGATTTGCGAACAAAATGAGAACGCCTCCACAAAATCATGCCAATGTGCACAATCCAGTCGATCCGTTGTGCATAAGCTTCCAATCAAAACGACATAAACCGGCAAGTCACGACGAATTTTTTCAAGAAAAACGCAGCCTCCACCCTCCTGCGCCAAACCGTTCAGGCTCCTGTTTTCAAGGGCCGAACGGCAGGAACAGCGCCTTCGTCGAACCTGATCGAGCACTCGCGTAAAAATAGTCTGAATTCAGGGGTTTACAGAACCAACCCAGTCGCTATAATCGTCGCCCACACGCCGGTATAGCTCAGTTGGTAGAGCAACTGACTTGTAATCAGTAGGTCCCGGGTTCGACTCCTGGTGCCGGCACCATACAAAACGAAGCCCCTGCAGAAATGCAGGGGCTTCGTTGTTTCTGGCGTTGGAATATAAAAGCGCAACAGTTGAGTGGTCATGACTTTGACCCTTAGGTTATGAGCGCTCACCCTACCTAAAAGATCTTTGCTGTGGATCGGCAATCCACACAAGACCACCTGACTTCATCATTACAAAAGGCCTGCCCATAGAGCAAAGCCAACAATCTTCAGACATGCCATTCAGCACCTTGTCAGCAGTTGAGATATCGAACTCCCCCACCGACAAAATTCAAATAAACGAGCGCTGCAGGCCCGTCACAAATTGATACGCGAAGTTGATTTTGACGCAGAGCTATGCGCCTAAACTCGCCGCCGACAACATGGAACAGGGAGTCAACTGATGTCCACATGCAAAAACACCTTGGAAATCTGCGAAGCATTTGAGGAGGCCGGAAACGCACTCTCGTTATTCATCGATCTGTGCACATCGGATGTTCAACTCACCCAACGCAGCATATTGGCCTTGTCGGCTTATGGCAGAACCTCCATGAACACCTATGAGGAGGCCGAAAGTTGGTTGCGCAGTCAAGACGAGGCACGTGCCACTACGGAGCTCAGGTTGGCGAAAACGCTTTGAGAAGCGCCGGCCTTCCTTGGTTCTTCAGTGGCCGACGAGAGCGGCACCCGCGTTACGCGCGCGGCCTTTCCAGCCTTCATCTGACGCACAGATTCCAGCAAGTCCGTCTGAAATCGCTCTAGTTCATCTGCCATGCCTTTCTTCGCCTTCAGCTACTTTCTCCAACGCTCGCTTGCTGAATTTATGCAGCTTGAACCGAAAGCGAGATCCGTCTTCCAAGTTGCTGCAACGCACGCTCAACATTCTCGATTTTGGAGAACAGAATTGGGGGACAGGCCACGTTTTTTAATTAATAGAGAGTCAGCCTGAATTCTTTTTTACGATTTTAGTGCCTATGCCATACAAACGAAGCCCCTGCAGAAATGTAGGGGCTTCGTTGTTTCCGTAGCAGAAGTCAGCCCAAAGGCTTGTAGCGGAATCAAGCAGGATGCAAATCCCGCAACGCCTCTGGATGCTGACTGGCAACCCGCAAGAGAGTTTGCGCTGCACCCGTCGGCTGCCGGCGACCCTGCTCCCAATCCTGCAAAGTCCGCAGACTCACACCGATCAATTTGGCAAACGCACTTTGAGAAACGCCTACCTTGGCGCGTGCTTCTGCTGCCGCAGAGAGCGGCACCTGCGTTACGCGCGCGGCCTTTCCGGCCTTCATCTGACGTACAGATTCCAGCAAGTCCTGCTGGAATTGCTCCAGTTCATCGACCATCGCTGATTTCCTCCTTCAGTTGCTTAAGGAAGGCTACGGGCAAGTTGTCGAGCTTTGCCTTGGTGTAGGCAATGAGCAACCAAATCGAGCCTTCAACAAGCGTGTTGTAATAAATGACACGTGTACCGCCCCGCTTACCCATGCCGCTGCGAGTCCACCGCACCTTACGCAAACCTCCACTGCCAGGCACGACATCACCAGCCAGAGGATTTGCAGCAAGCCAATTTATGAATTCATGGCGCTCACCATCGACCCATATGGCGTCTGCATAGCGCTTGAACATTTCCGTTTCGATGATTGTATACATGAACCGAACTATACGGCTACGCCGTATAAACAAACCATAAACGCTTATGGGGGCAGATCGACGAAATGCATGGCGGGAAGAATTGTGAAATCTGTTGTAACGAGAAGCCACTACTAGCCACCGTTGCTCATTCGCTTCTCGCAAAGCTACCGTTTAGCTCGTCGCTGCCAATTCAGCGACCGGGCCTGAGAACCCGCGTAAGATACAGGCGCACCAGCGCCCCAACCCACGATTGCCGGCGCTTTTTTTGTGTCCGCATTCACGTGTAATGGCGGCTGTGCGTGGGAGACCTCCGGGTCTGCCGGGTTCCTGTATCTCCGGTTTCTCAGCCTGCGCATAGCTGCCACCCTTTCGCCTGAGAACGAATTGGCAGCTCTCATTTGATACAGGGAGTTCACAAATGAATGCCATTGATCCATCCGTAATCCGCCGCGCAGCTGCACCGGTCACCTCACTCCACTTCCTCACATACGGCAGGTGAAGCGAAATGACCGACTACCTCGATTTGAAAACCCCAGGCCTTACGCACTTTTCCTTCCAGGCCAATCAAGCGATGTTCCGCACCAATCGCGGTGTTCCAGTGATAGCCGCCCTCTCACACGCCTCACACTTGCTTCACATCTCCAAGCTACTGACTGCCGACTCCACAGTCTCCCGCGACCCTGACCTTCACGCTTATGCCTCCCAGTATCTACAGGAGTTAAGCAAGGCACTGATCGACGATGTGGTGAAAGTGCTGGATGCGCCAACAGGAAGCCATTGACGTAAACCGCCAATACGAAGCCTTCGCCTTACGGCGGGGGCTTTTTGCGATTCAAACCTGACTGATCTCAAACACAAACGAAATCCTGCGCTGGCTCGCACTCCACACATAACGCAGATGCTTGCCCTGCTTCGGAATCGATACCGCCGGCGGCCGGAACGCGGCGACACATTCATGCCCCGGCAGGCGGACGCTGTTGTAGAGCAGGCCCCAGGATTCAGACTCGCGCAGTTGTCGGGCAAATGCTTGAGATGGGGCATAGGCCTGCGGATTGGGTTGATGTAAATCGGGAAAGTCGTGACGAACATCATGCAGCGGCTTAACTACGCGATTGACGTAGGTACGCATGGTCAATTCAAGATCCGCTTCGTTGGTGGCCGCGAGAAAGCGTTCCTGGTGGTAGCACGTCTCGGCAATGGCGGCCGCTTGGCTACTCGCGGCGTAATAAACACCGAAGGTGCCGTCGCAAAAGCGGCTGGTTTTACCGATGTGGGTAAACGCAGCCATTACCGGAGTCGAACCCGGGCCGGAGAGTCGATCTTCGGGACGCACTCGAGCGAGGACGCCGGCCTGTTCGATCAGGCGATCATTGGTCAGCGCCTCGATGGCGTAGGCGACTTCCAGATCCTCGGGGTCGAGCACGTCTTCGAACAGCGCAATGGGCGGGAAGCTGCTGTTGACGATCCGGTAAGCCTTGGACCATTGCGGCTCGGCCAGCGGCGGGGCCTTCAACCGCGCACCCCGTCGAGGTAGCGGCGCACATCGGCGATATCGACCACGCGCCCGGCCAGCATGTAATCCAGCGCTGTTTGGCCATTGAACGGCGCCGCCGTGTTCGGACTGCTGACCCACGTATAAGCGCGCTCGCGACTGTTGCTGAAGATAATGCTCAACGCCTTGTGAATCCCCATTAGATAGGAGATGCGTTCAAGGGTGTCATGCGGCAGGCGAATGTTCGGCGGCAGATGTTTGTACTTGTAGAACGTTGTGTTGCCGACGCCCCCTAGCAGCGTGCGTTGCTGCTCGGCGTTGCAGCCCCAACGCTCCATGAGGTTGAAGAAGAACTTCAGTGCAACACGCCCGGCTTCGGGGACATCGAGTTGTTCACGCGGGCTAAGGGCTGGGGATGAGGTAGGCACGGTGGCCTCCTGTGCTGAGTGACATACTTTCAAGCCTAGTACAAATACGAATACTTGTTTTCTTTTAATCCGCTTGCGAACCAGCTTGCCCCCTAAACAAGAATGTTAAAAACACAGAAAATTGTTATTTTCCGTGCGTATTTTTTGACCCCAATCACCCCCACGTCACCAAAAAACCCGATCCTGTGTCAGCCTCCAACCATCGGCGGGGACATCAATTCGCTACTAAACCCGCGACAACTATGCTCAGGTGCAGGAATATAGCCGGCATATGGCGCCGTATCGGCAGTCTCGTAAACAACAATACCCAGCCCACTTCAGAGGGCATTACCCATGGATAGCAGAACCTTACGCAACCTCATGCGCATCGTGCAGACCGGCTCGTTGTCGGCCGCAGCCGAGCATTCGTGCCTGACCGTGCAGGCCCTGGCCGCGCAGTTGAACAAGGTCGAAGAGCAGTTCGGTTTCCGCTTGTTTCGTCGTTCCAACAAAGGGTTGACGCTGACGCCGCAAGGCACCGAGCTCACCCCGTATATGGACCGAGTGCTGATTGCCACACGACAGATGGAAGAGAAAGTCGAGGCGCTGAAAGTGCCAGGGCAACGCACTTTGAAGGTCGCGTTGAACAACACGTTATCGCCCGACTTCAATCGGCGAATGATCGGACGCCTGATCGAGGTGTTTCCCGATTATCAGATGGAATTCAGCTACGCCGAGTCGATGGAAAACCTCAGCAAGCTGAAGAACGAAGACTTTGACCTCGCGGTGCTGATCGGCCCACAGCGGCCGGGCTTGCCGAGCATTGTCCTGCCGGATGTGCAGGTGCAGGTGGTCGGCGCGCATTGCGGCCAGGAGAACGACCCGCTGACGTTGTTGGGCAACAAGTTTCAGGTACGTCCTGCGGAAGATTGTCCGTATTCCCACAGCTTTTTGCGTTTTCTCGACGCCGGGCTGGGCAATCACGAGAACGGCCAGCGCATGGTCTATTCGTGCAGCGAAACCCTGACGCTGTCACTCATCACACAGATGGACGCGGTCGGCATGGTCTCTCGCGAGGCCGCGCAAAAGAACGGCCTGACGATTTTCCCCGGCTTCGAGGATTTCCTCGAAGTGCGCCTGGCGGTGAACAATCCTGATTTATCGAATCAGGCGCTGAGCGACGTCGTCGATCTGCCGTTACATGAACGAGCCGAGCGCAATGTACGCAGCCGTCCCAACCGCCACACTGAGAAAGAGGTTTTTGCTGAAATACGCACATAACAACGTCGGAATCGCTGCATAGAATTCCGGGCGATCGAGCTGTATGTGCTGATCCTTGATCAACAAGGGAGTCAGGCTGATCGCAGCGACGATCGCCACCGGCAAGTACTCCAGCGCCCGCGCCACGAATGGCGGCCAGTGCTCGGTGTTGACTTGCAGTGGCAAGGCGCGTGGCAGGAAGGTCACGGCCATCATCAGCGCGACCACCAGAATCAGGAACGTTTGGTCAGGCATACACCCACTCCGCAGCCCACAAACGTGGCGATAAACACATTAAACGGCGAGCTGCCGACCAGGCTCAACGCGCCCATGCAAATCACTGCTGCAGCGGCTGCAATCAGTTTGTTGCGGGTATTACACAGCGACACCAGCACATAGAGCATCATCGCCGTCAGCGCGTAATCGAGCTGGTATTTGATCAAGTGCGCGGCGTACTGCGCGCAGACAGCGCCGAGCAGGCCGCCAAGCACCCATGACGTGTGGCAGAAAAGGTTGAAGCCAATCAGATAACGCACGTTTACCGGTGCGCCGGTGCCGAGTTTTACGCTGTGGAAAGCGAAGGATTCGTCGGTCAGACCGCCGGCGTAACACCAGCGCTCCATGCGACTGAGGCCCAAGGCGCGCAGGGCTTTGGCCATGTACACCGACATCAGCATGTGCCGCGCATTGATCAGGAAAGTGGTCAACACGATGGTGGTCAGCGACGCGCCACTGGAGATCAACGCCAGTGCCGCAAATTGTGAAGCGCCGGCGTACACGAACAGACACATCGCCACGGGCAACCACATGGGCAGCCCGGCGTTGACGGCCA
Organism: Pseudomonas sp. NPDC087598; assembly: GCF_044743525.1. Taxonomy (NCBI): domain Bacteria; kingdom Pseudomonadati; phylum Pseudomonadota; class Gammaproteobacteria; order Pseudomonadales; family Pseudomonadaceae; genus Pseudomonas; species Pseudomonas sp. NPDC087598. The sequence continues at coordinate 10,183 of NZ_JBIUWQ010000053.1, forward strand.
TCAACCCGAATACAAATGACACCGTGAAGTACCCGGCCACCACCGGGCTGGCTTCGGCAAACGTGCGCGATGGCTGATGGTTGACCATCAGCGGCGCACTGCCGGACGTTTCATTCATAGATCCCTCTCAAATGTCCGTTCGCCATGAGGCTCGCAAAAACCCTGGGCAGCCCAGAATCGTTTGCCCGCGAGGTTAGCATCGTCGACGAACAGAAACATCCGCAACACACCCACCCTTTTCATGTCCGACGACGCTGCTTCAACCAGACGTTGACCGACGCCCTGGCTGCGATAGCGCGGGCTGACGGCCAGATGGTTGATCGTGCCACGGCTGCCGAGCATGCCGCCGAGCACCGCGCCGACAATTTCGCCGGCCACGTCGAACGCCAGATAGGCGGTAGTGGTTTTCTGGATCAGCACGCCGCGCAGGCACTTGGCGTCTTGCCATTCGCAGAACGACACTTCGTCGAACTGGCGAAAAAAACGCTCCATGCGCTGCGCATCCTTGGCCGTGGCGCGGCGCAGCACCACCGGCGTCGAGCACTCGACGCCGTCGATTGGGGTGATCTGATTAGCGAACAATGTCGAAAGCGGTCCCGGGCCGCGAGAAGGAAATCGCCAGAATCTGCCGGTACGCCATGGCATGGGTGTGAGTATTACGCGCCGGAGTCACGTAGTGGCGCATGTCGCGATCGAGGAAGTACGTGGTATCGAGGATTTCCTGGTAGGTGGTCGACGCCAGTTGATGCTCGTGGATGTCGTACAAACGACTCTCGGCACCCTCGACATTGTTGCGGCCCCAGAAGTGCACACCGCTGAACGGATAGCCGTCGCAGTGAATCCCTTCCGGGGTGATTTCAAGTTGTTTGCCGGGTTTGATCTCGATGCGGATCTGATGAATCTGGCATTGCCAGATTTCATCGTGCAGCTCTTCCGGCAAGACGCTTTTGTACACTTCAAAATCGGTATCGATCAGGCTGCGCATGACTGGCGATTCGATGACTTCATCGGAGAAGTCCTGGAAGTGCCGTACAAGGCCGCCCACATAGGCGTTGTTTTCTTTGGACTGCACGTACGCGCGATGCTCAAGTTGTTTCAGTTCGCGTGTCTTGGGGTTGTACTCAAAGTCGCTGTAACGACGGTAACGCATGCCGGCTTCGGCCTGACCGTAGTAGCTGTCAGGCTCCATGTTTTCCCAACTTTTGGTCAGTCTGACGAAGTCGGCAAAATGACCGTAGAGATTGAAGTCACCACCCTGGACGTTGACATATTTGTCGCGCCGTAGCGATTCGCCCACTTCTCTGTTCAAAACGATCATTACCAAATTCTCCGCTGCGTTGAGCGGCCTAATCTATTAGGTGGAGAATTTGCGTCCATGAGAAAGAATTTCAGGCATTTAAAGCCCTGTTTGAAACGGCGTTTGAAGCACCCTGAAAACAACTTTTACATGACAAAAACACGGGTTTTTTCTGGTTTTCATCGAAAAACCGTCGAAAAAAAACCCCGAGCCGGTCGGGGTTTTTCTCATGTTTCTTACACTTGATCAGGCATCAGAAGATGTTGATCGGGTAATCCACGAACACACGCAGCTCGTTGCCGCTGCTGTTGTAGTCGGCGGATTTCTGCGAAACGCGCAGAATCGAGCTACGCAACTTCACGCTGAGGTCTTTGGCCGGACCACTTTGCACAACGTATTTGATCTGGTTGAAGATCTCACGCTCGGTACCACCGGTGGTGGTCGCGGTGGTGATATTGTCGCCACGCACGTAAGCGACGTTGTAGCTCAGACCCGGTACGCCGAATGCGCCGAAGTCCAGACCGTAGCCCAGCTGCCAGCTGCGCTCGTCTTCAGCGTTGAAGTCCGACCAGTAGGAGTTGGCCAGGTAGATGGTGTTGCCACCGTCGCCGACACGACCCTGGTCTTTCTGGTAGCCGCCGTAGGCGTAGCCCAGGTTGCTATCGCCAGTGGAACGCTGATGCGCCACGGTGAACGAGTGCGGGCCGGTCGCGAACGTCGCTGCCAGGCTCCAGATCTTGTTGTCGTCACCGGTAGCACCAGTCTGACGGACGTAGGAGTCGTCCAGCTTGGTGCGATAGCCGTTGAAGTCCAGAGTCAGGGATTGATCCTTGTTGATCGGGAACACGTAGTTAGCGTTCACGTATTGCTTCTTCAGCACGTCTTCAACATCGGAAGCGTACAGCGCAGCCTTGAACTGTTCGGTGAACTGGTAGCTACCGCCCAACACGTTGATCGACTTGAGACCACCACTGTCACGGCCTTCAGCGCTCTTGCGCGATTCAGCGGTGAAGCGACCGGCGTTCAGCTCCAGGCCTTTGATCTCTTTGGAAGTGATCAAAGTACCGGTGTAGCTTTCTGGCAGCAGGCGCGAGTTGTCGTAGTTCAGCACCGGCAGTGCCGGCATCTGGTCGCCGTAGGTCAGCGTGGTGCTGGACAGACGGAATTTGACCGCCGCGCCACCCTTGGACAGGTCGTTGGCCGGGTGGCCACTGTCGCCCTTCTTGAAGAAGTCGATACCTTGGGCGCCGCTACGATCTTCGCTGCGCTCCAGGTTCAGTGCGTACAGACCGAAGGCATCCACACCGACACCCACGGTGCCCTGGGTGAAACCGGACGAGAACGTACCGATGGCCGCTTGGCCCCACTCGGATTTATCTTTGTTGCCGTCTTTGTAATCACGATTGATGTAGGCATTGCGCAGCAGCACTTTCAGGCTGCTGTCTTCTTGAAACCCCTTGGACTCGGCCTGGTCGTTAGCCATGGCCGAAGTGGCGCTCAACATCCCCAATGCGATCAGACTGATCCGCTTGTTCAACATTTTGTTTTCCTTATTACGGGTTGAAACGCGCTGTGTCGAACGGCTGAAACGGCGCTTATTGCACTCTTTTATTCACCCCGAAACAAAAAGACCCGCACACGACAATGTCATGGCGGGCCTGCTCCTTATTTTGAGTCATGGCGGTTGGCCACAGGCGTTGGGCCGAATCGTAGCTGCGCCCTGAACTATGTGTCAATTTCAAGAATCGTCTTTAAATAGGCAAAAATCGTCTAAGAAACGTAAATTTTGCGCTGACTCCTTGCTCTGAAATGCCGCCAGCCAGTGAATCAAGGCGTATCACGCACAGCCATCAAGACCGCAGAAAGCTGATGATTCACCTGCCTCTTCGACCTCAACGGTTTGTCCTAACCACTCGGCGAAGGCTTGTGGCTTGCCCAGCCAGGGGCTGATATCGATCAACGTGAACTGGCCGTCCCGTTCTAGCGCGAACGTCGGAAATCCCTGGCCGCCAAGCTGAGCCAGCAGTGCACGACTGGCTTTTATATGTTGTTCGGTATCCACGGATTTGAACGCCGTGTGAAACGCTTCACCGGCATAGCCCATCTGACCGGCGAGTTCGAGAAGTACGGATTCATCGGCAAGCCGCCGCCCTTCCAGGTAATGCGCCGTCTGCAAACGTCCGAGCAGTTCAAGACCCCGACCGTCGACTGCCTCTGCCGCCATGACGGCGGCGATCGGTGGCGTCGAATCGAAAACCGCCGTGTCATCGCGCAGCAAGCCTTCGAAGTAGGCCTCGCCAAAGGGTTGTCCGGTGTATTCGGCAATACGTCGATCATGGGGCATGACGTAATTGCGCAATTGCGGCGAGACGCGCTGGCGGTTGGCGCCACTCATCATCCCGCCCGCATGCGCGATCACTCGCAGTACTGGCTGTGCCGCCTGGACCAAGGGTTTGGCGCCGTAGCACCAGCCGCACAGCGGATCGTAAATGTAGTGAAGGATCATCAGTAAGCTCCGGCAGGAAAGTGGGAAACATCGATGCCGGCAGATTAGTCCTCAACTTGTTGCGGAAAAACGCCGGAATGGCTTTCAGTCTGTTTCGGGAATCGGACGAATTGTCCGAACGGTCAGATTGTGTCCGGTAAGACACAAATTGAAACAATCGAGCGAAGGAACTTTTCACGAATAATTAACAGAAGTAAATGCAAAGCATTACCATTCGCGCCCTCGACTTCCTCCACCCTTTCGGATGCGCTTTTCAATGCCTGCCCCGTTCCGTCTTACGCCCGTCACCCTTGGGCTTTCTGCCTTTCTGTCCAGTGGTTTTGCCTATTCGGCGACTGAGTTGCCAGCCACCGCCATCAGCGCCCAAGCACAAGAGGAGGCCGATGACCCGCGCGTAAAAGTCAGCAACACCGCAACCCGCACATCGACTCCGGTGCGCTATGTGCCGCAGGCCATTGATTCGATCAAGACGTCGAACGTTGCCAACTACGGCACCAACGACATCGGCGATGCTTTGAGCGGCATGCCCAACGTCAGCAGCAGCGCCGACACCCGCTTCGACAGCTTGCGCATCCGCGGCTTCGATGCCAGTAACGACTTCTATCTGGACGGCATCCGCGACGACAGCCAATACAAGCGCGACCTGCACAACATCGAACGCGTTGAAGTGCTCAAAGGTCCGGCCGCCGTGTTGTACGGTCGTGGCAGTCAGGGCGGGATCGTCAACCGCGTCAGCAAGGCGCCTGAAGCGGGCCGCCGTTCAACCATCGAAGCCCAGGGCGGCAGCGAAGACTTGCGCAGTCTGTACGCCGACCTCAGCACCGACCCGAGCGAAAACATCAGCCTGCGCCTGAACATGGGCAACATGGATGAAAACAGCTTCCGCGACGGCGTCAGCGGCAACCGCCAACTGTTCGCACCGTCGATGAGCTGGCAACTGACACCCGACCTGAACTGGCTGGTGCAGTACGAATACAGCCGCTACAACCGCACGCCGGATCGCGGCATTCCGGGGGTTAACGGACGGCCGGCCGATGTCGGCCGCGACACAACCTATGGCAACGATCACGACTTCATCGACGACAAGTCGCAATCGCTGCGTTCGAAACTCACCTACGAAATCAACGATAACTGGCAACTGCGCCAGACCCTCGGTGTGTTCAAGCTCGACAGCGATTTCGATAACACCTACCTGACCGGTTACACCCCGTCGACCAACAAGGTGACACGCCAGCACTGGCAGCAGGATCTGACCACCCGCAACGTCTACAACAACCTTGAGCTGGAAGGCGGTTTCGACACGTTTGGCCTGGAGCATCGCCTGTTGACCGGTGTCGAGATCGGTAGCCAGCGCCGCGATCCGAAGTTGTATAACGCCGCGACCGGCAAGACTCCGGGGGCGCAGCCTGTGCCGTCACTTGACCTGTTCAACCCCAACCGCGAGCTGCGCCACACGGGCAGCATGCAAGTATTCAGTGACAGCCACACCGAAGTCGAAAGCCGTGCGGTGTACGTGCAGGATCAACTGCGCCTGAACGATCAATGGCAGTTGCTCGGCGGCCTGCGCTACGACACGTTTGATATCGAGTCGACCAATAAGCTCAAGAACATTTCCGAAGACCGCGACAGCCACAGCACCAGTCCACGCGTGGGCCTGGTCTGGACGCCACTGCAAAATCACTCGTTCTACGCTTCCTGGTCGAAGACCTTCTCGCCGGTGGGCGGCGGTTTGATCGGCATCACCCCGGGTGCGGCCGGCAACACCAACGACCTGAGCCCCGAGCTGACCAAGCAAAAAGAAATCGGCGTGAAGAGTGACTGGCTCAATGACCGTTTGAGCACCACGCTGGCGATCTATGACCTCGAGCTCTACAACCGCCGCACCAGCGATCCAAATGATCCGACGCTGACGGTGATGTCCGGCCTGCAACGTTCACGCGGGATCGAACTGACCGCCACCGGTAACATCGTCGGTAACTGGTACATGCGCGGTGGTATCGGCATGCAGGATGCGAAAATTGAAAAGGACAACAACGGTCTGGAAGGCAAACGCATCAACAACGTCGCCAAGCACAACGGCAGCCTGTTCCTGACCTGGAAACCGGAAATGGGCTGGTACGGTGAGACCGGTTTGACCCTGGTCGGCCAACGTTATGCCGATAACGCCAATACCACGGTACTGCCGGGTTATGGCCGTTGGGATGCGCTGGTCGGTTATCGCTTCAAGGACTGGGATCTGCGCACGGCACTCAACAACATCACCGATCGCGAGTATTACGCGTCGGCAACCAGCCAATATCAAATCCAGCCGGGCGCACCGCGCAGCGTGGTGATGACCGGTACCTACAGTTTCTGATTTCACACAAATCCTGTGGGAGCGAGCCTGCTCGCGAAAGCGTCGGGTCAGTCGGCATCGTCGTTACCTGACCCGGCACATTCGCGAGCAGGCTCGCTCCCACATTGAATGGTGTGTACAAAATAACCGTGCATAAAAAAGCGCCGCCATCCCGGCAGCGCTTTCAGTAATCCCTGTTGTTTTTCTTATCCTTCCATCACAGCCCATAACGCTTCCAGTTCGGCCTCGCTGAACAGGCCAGCGGGGTAGCGCTCGATCATCATCCGGCGCGGATCAGCTTCCCTGATCTGACGCGTTCCATTGGACTTCAAAAAGTGCGCGACAATCTGGAGCGATTCGCCGTTTACGGCCATGGGATGCAACGTCCGCTCGCTGACTACGTTCACTTCGGCGTTCATTTCAGCGCTCTCTCCCCGTTCGTGAGCGGCTACGTTATCCAAGGTTTATGACAGAACTGTTGAAGTTCCTCCCTCTCCCTAGTGCCCCTGGACCGATACAAGAGCTATGCCAAGGTTTCCGATTTGTCGACAAGCGGATACAACGAAGCCCGCAGTCCTTGCGGGCTGCGGGCTTGATCACTTACATAGCGAGCTAATTATTGCCCTGCTGATTTGTTAATCAACTCAAGCTGTTACGACTCAACTCACTCTTTGTGCGGCGCTGGCTGCTGTTGGGTCAGGCAGTGAATATTGCCGCCACCCAGTAACAGTTCACGGCCCGGCACCATCACCACTTCGTGTTGCGGGAACAGGTTCTGCAGGATTTCCCGGGCCGGAGCATCCATCGGATCATCAAAGCTCGGGGCGATGATGCCGCCGTTGACGATCAGGAAGTTCACGTAGGAACCGGCCAGGCGCACGGACGGATTACGCTCCTGCGTACCGTCCACCGGATCAACACCGGCGCACTCTTCTTCAGTGGCGAACAGCGGCCCCGGAATCGGCATCTTGTGCACCGTGAATGGGCGGCCCTTGGCGTCAGTGCTGCTTTCCAGCACTTTCATCGCCGCCTGGCAGCGCGGGTAATTCGGATCCTGTGGATCATCGGTCCACGCCAGCAACACTTCGCCCGGACGCACGTAGCAGCAGAAGTTATCCACATGACCGTCGGTTTCGTCGTTGAACAAACCGTCCGGCAGCCAGATGATTTTATCCACAGACAGATTGGCGCTGAGCACCGCTTCGATTTCTTCGCGGCCCAGGTGCGGGTTGCGATTGCGGTTGAGCAGGCATTCTTCGGTGGTAATCAGCGTGCCTTCGCCGTCGACGTGAATCGAGCCGCCCTCAAGCACAAAACCTTCGGTGCGATAACGCGGGCTGCGCTCGATTTCGAGGATCTTGCCGCCGACCTGCGAATCACGATTCCACGGCGAATAGAGACCGCCGTCGAAACCGCCCCAGGCGTTGAAGTCCCAGTTCACACCGCGCACTTCGCCGCTGTTGTTGATGACGAAGGTCGGGCCGCTGTCGCGTACCCAGGCGTCATCGCTGGACATTTCGACCACGCGAATATTCGGCACGTCGAGACGTGCGCGGGCGTTTTCGTACTGGCCGGCGGACACCGCCACGGTCACCGGTTCGAAACGAGCGATGGCCTTGGCCACTGCCGCGTGGGCGGCTTGCGCCGGCTTGCCGCCCAGACGCCAGTTGTCCGGGCGCTCGGGCCAGATCATCCAGGTCTGGGTTTGTGCGGCCCACTCGGCCGGCATGTAGAAGCCGTCGGCGCGCGGGGTACTTTTCAATGTGGTCATCGGGATCAGGACTCCAGGGAACCGTCGAGGGTTTTCAACGCGCCGTACAGGTTCGGCCGGCGGTCACGGAATGAACCCCACGCGCTGCGAATATGTTCGAGCTCGTCGAGGTTGAAAGTGTGCACAAGAATACCTTCTTCGGTTTTATTCAGCTCCTGCACTTTTTCACCGAACTGGTTGGCGATGAACGACGAGCCGTAGAACGTGATGTCGTAGCCGTCCTGTTCTTCGTTGCCGATGCGGTTGCTGGCGATCAACGGCATCAGGTTGGCGCCGGCATGGCCCTGCTGCACGCGCTGCCAGTGATCGCGCGACGAGATGGTCTTGTCGTGCGGCTCGCTGCCGATTGCAGTTGGATAGAACAGGATTTCCGCACCTTGCAGCGCCATCGCACGCGCCGCTTCCGGGAACCACTGATCCCAGCAGATGCCGACGCCGATTTTCGCGTAACGGGTGTTCCACACTTTGAAACCGGTGTCGCCCGGGTTGAAGTAGTACTTCTCGTGGTAGCCCGGGCCATCCGGAATGTGGCTTTTACGATAAATCCCGAGGTTGCTGCCATCGGCATCGATGATCGCGATGCTGTTGAAACGCGCACGGCCGGCCAGTTCGTAGAAGCTGATCGGCAGCACCACTTGCAGCTCTTTGGCGATTTTCTGGAAATGCTTGATCGCGACGTTTTCTTCCACCGTCGTCGCCAGTTGCAGATAGTCCGGGTTCGGCTTCTGGCAGAAGTACGGCGCCTCGAACAACTCCTGGATCAGGATGATCTGCGCACCTTTGGCGGCGGCTTCACGCACCAGCCTTTCTGCGATTTCGAGGTTGGCTTGCAGATTCCAGGAACAGGCCATCTGAGTGGCGGCGACGGTAACGATACGGCTCATGAATCATCTCCGGGCAAGTGCTTTGACGGTCGAGAATTCGACCGAAAAGAAAAAACGCGCGCACCGGACAGATATCGCCATGCCGGAGCAATGGCGACTTTATAGCCGATAAATATCGGCTTTAGAAGCTACTATTCAACCCTCCATCTAAAAATATTCAAAAATAACCGATATAAATCTGCCTTATGTAGGAGCTGCCGAAGGCTGCGATCTTTTGATTTTGCCTTTGAAAAGCCAGATCAAAAGATCGCAGCCTTCGGCAGCTCCTACAAGGGGAGCGGCGATTTACAGGCCTTCGGTGAGCACCCGGTCAAGCATGTCGACAAAGAAGTCCACGCTGCGGCGCGACGTCACCATCGGCGGTTTGATCTTGAGAATGTTCAAGTCATCACCGGTCGGCTGCATGAAGATCCCCAGCTCCCGCAGGCGATCGCAGAGCAACGCAGTCTCCTCGGTCGCCGGCTCCAGCGTCTGGCGATGGCGGATCAATTCAAGCCCGAGATAGAACCCGGAACCGTGCACCGCGCCCACCAGCGGATGTTTATCGATCAACGCTTCGAGTCGCGCCTTGAAGTGGCCACCGACCACTTGCGCGTTTTCCCAGAGCTTTTCTTCTTCCATGACATCCAGCACCGCCATGCCAATCTGGCAGCTCACCGGACTGCCGCCAGCCGAGGAGAAGAAATAGCCTTCCGCCTCCAGCGCTTCGGCGATGTCCCGGCGGGTGATGACCGCCCCCAGTGGCTGGCCGTTACCCATGCCTTTGGCCATGGTGATGATGTCCGGGACCACGCCTTGCTCTTCGAAGCCCCAGAAAAAATGGCCCATGCGCCCGTAACCGACCTGCACTTCATCGGCAATACACACGCCGCCCTGCGCGCGGACCTTCGCATAGACCGCTTGCAGATAACCCGGAGGCAGCGAGATACCACCGGCATTGCCGTACACCGGTTCGCAGATGAACCCGGCCAGTTGACGTTTCTGTTCGGCGATTTTCTCCAGATGATGCTCGACGCTGCGCACATACTCCGGCGCCGAATCGAGGCCACGGAATTCACCGCGATAGATATTCGGTGCGGTCACCGGATGCACCCAGTCCGGGCGACTTTCGAGGGCTTTCGGGTTGTCGGCAATCGACGTCGATACCGCATCGGCGCCGACCGTCCAGCCGTGATAGGCCTCCAGCACGCTGATCATGTCGCGCCCGCCGCTGTAGGCCCACGCCAGACGAATCGCCAGATCATTGGCCTCGCTGCCGCTGTTGACCAGAAACACCCGGTCCATGCCTTGCGGTGCAAGCTTCAGCAAACGCTCGGAAAACTCGGCGACCGCCGCATAGTTGAACCGCGAGTTGGTGTTGAGCAGTGACCACTGGCGGGTCGCGACCGCTGCCATACGCGGGTGGCCGTGACCGAGCACCGCGACGTTGTTGAGCATGTCGAGATAGGAGCGGCCCTGCATGTCGATCAGGTGATTGCGCCAGCCGCGCTCGATGCGCGGCGGGTCGACGTAATAGTGTTTTTGCGTGCGGGCGAAACTGGCATCGCGGCGTTCGAGCAGGGTTTTCGCGTCCAGCTCCGGCTCGGCATCGCAGGCCAGCCCTAACAACGCGGCGGGCGATGGGCACAGTGCCTGCCACGCCGGGGCATGGGAAGGCGTGCAGAACAGCGGCGCGTGCAGTTGCGCGCCTCGGCTCAACTGCACGATCAATGGCCCGCTGACCGTGCCCAGCACCTGACCTTTGACCAGTGCCGCGCCGCTGTGCAGCGAAGGCGCCACGCCCCACAGACGCACACTGAGCTGCGGGCCATCGAGTTGCAGCACGCCGTCCGCCGCTTGATGCAGCACACCGGCAAACGGCGCTTCGACCGCTGTGCCGGTGGGCACGCGCAATTCAACGTGCAACGGGAAGGTCTCCGGTTCCTCGGCGCTGTCCGGCCGGGTGCGTGACAAACGGTACTGACCGTAACGGCTCGCCGCCAGGCCATGGGCCGCCGCCGCTTCGGTCAGCAGACGCTGATCAATGCCTGCCTGTTCCCAGTTGCCAGCCTCGAAATGTGGACTCAGAACGCCAAGGTCGATCAGCGCAAATTCGCGCCCGACCAGACTCGGGAGTAGCGGTGCAAAACCTTCGCCGTTGATCGCCGACAAGGTTTGCCCCACCGCCGTCAGGATCGCCGCTTCCATCAGCGCCAACGGCACCGATGTCGCGACACGGAAAATCTCCCACTCGTGAGTGAGATTGTCGCGGCTATAGGCATTGCCTGGGTCGATGCTGACCTGCTGCTCACCACTGAGCACCAGCACCGCTGCACGCGCGACGATCAATGGCCACACCGCTTGCAGTTCTTCGCGTTGCAGCGGATTGACCGAGTGATAAGCCTGAACCGCCGGCAAAATCACGAATGGATCACCGCCGGCGTGATGCAGCAATGCCGCGCAAGTCACTGACAGATCGGTGATGCGCCACGTGCGTATCAGATCGCCAAAATCGATGACACCCTGCAATTGCCAGTGACGCTGGGCGTCGCGCTGCCAGACTACGTTGTCATCGGTGATATCCATGTGGATGGCCTGCACCGGCAGTTTGTCGAGCAAGGGCTGCAAGCGACGCTCGGCCTGTTCAGCGACATCGGCAATCAGCGCGCGTTGCTGTTCATCCTTGATCACCGGCAGCAGATGACTGATCAATGCACTGGCATGGCGTGCGTCCCACTGCAACGTGCGCTCAAGACCCGGATGGTCGAACCCGGCCAGCGCCAGATCCATCTCGCCACAGAGCCGGCCAAACCCGGCCACTACTGTGTGGCCCAAATGATCGAGATGGGTCAGCGACTGGCCTTCGATGTAATCCAGCAGCCGCACATGCACCGCTTCACCGTCGACTTCCAGCGACAGCAAATCCTCGCCGTTATTGGCCGCAATCACCCGTGGCACATTTACCTGAGAATGTTCGGCCAGATATTTCAGCCCGGCGTGCTGGGCCTGCAATTCAACGAGGTCGTAATCGCCACGACAGATTTTCAGGACAAATCGCCCGCGCGCACTGTCGACGCGGTAGTTGAGATCCTGCTGGCTACCAAGCGCCTGCAACGTGCCGCTGAGCCCGTAATGTTCGGCGAGCCATTGCAGGGCCTGGGCCTGCGATACCTGCGGACTGGGCAAACTGGCGCGATGAATCAACGTGGCGAGCGGCATGAAACGACCCCTGAAATTTTATTAGGCGCTTATATCGCCATTGCTTCAGAGGATGCGCAACCCCTGATCGTGGTTATTCGAGCGCTCGCATCCGCTGGCACTTTGCGCAAGAATGGCAGCCATTCAAACCTGTCTATGGAAATCCTCATGAATGTAATCACCACCGATTTGCCCGGTGTTCTGATCATCGAACCGAAGGTGTTTGGTGACGAGCGCGGTTTCTTCTACGAGAGTTTCAACGCCAAGTCCTTCCAGGACGCCACCGGCCTGGATACGCAATTCGTTCAGGACAACCATTCGCGCTCGCAAAAAGGCGTGCTGCGTGGCCTGCATTACCAACTGCAAAACACCCAGGGCAAACTGGTACGTGTGACTGTCGGTGAAGTGCTCGATGTGGCCGTGGACATCCGCCGCAGCTCGCCGCACTTCGGCAAGTCGGTGGCCGTGCGTCTGTCGGCGGAAAACCATCGTCAACTGTGGGTGCCGGAAGGTTTCGCCCACGGCTTCGTGGTGTTGAGCGAGTTCGCTGAATTCCTCTACAAGACCACCAACTACTACGACCCTTCGTCCGAGCGCAGCATTCGCTGGGACGACCCTGCTTTGGGTATCGACTGGCAGTTGGACGAAGCGCCGAAGCTGTCGGCCAAGGATCAGGCAGCGGCGTTGCTGAAGGACGCTGACGTCTTCGCCTGAGCCTAGGCATAATGCGCCTGTCCCCACAGGCGCACGCTCATGAAACCATCTCTCCCCCGCAGACCTCGCTGGCGCAGCCTCGCCCTGCTGGCCCTGTGTCTGGCGCCGCTGCTGTGGCCACTGGAACATCTGGCCGAGCGCTATTACCGCAGCGAACTGGCCGGGCAGAACCGCCAGACCCTCGACCTGTACGTCGCCAACCTGCTGGGCACCCTGCACCGCTATGAAGTTTTGCCGCAGATCCTCGGCGACTTGCCGGCCCTGCGTGCGGTACTCGGCGCGCCGGACGATGGCGTCACCCAAGGCAATGCCAACCGTTTGCTGAAAAATATCAGTGCGCAGACCGGCGCCGAAGTCATGTACCTGATGGACACCACCGGGCAAACCCTGGCGGCGTCGAACTGGGACAAACACGACAGCTTCGTCGGCCGCAATTTCTCGTTCCGCCCGTATTTCAGCGAAGCCATGGCCGGGCGCCTTGGACGATTCTTCGGTCTTGGCACGACGTCTGCCAAACGCGGTTACTTCTTCGCCGCCGCCGTGCGCAACGGCGAAAAAATCATCGGTGTGCTGGTGATCAAGGTCGACCTCGACCACACCGAAAGTCTGTGGGGCAAAACCCCGGAACAACTGCTGGTGACCGACCATAACGGCGTGGTCATCCTCACCTCACGTCCGGAATGGCGCTTCCGCTCGACACGCGTCTTGAGTGACGCCGAGCGCTCGGCGATCACGGCGATTCAGCCTTACCCGACCCGCGAACCGCGTCCACTGAATCTCAGCCCCGATGCCTGGCTGACCCAGACCCACGACATCGCCGAAACCGGCTGGAGCGTCAGCATCCTTGCCCCGCGTACGCTCATCGACCGGCCAGTGCGCACCGTGGTGGCGATCGGCGGCGCGACGCTGTTGGTGGTGATGCTGTTGCTTGGTCTGATGATGCAGCGCCGCCGCCACTATCTGGAACGCATTGCCTTCGAAGCCAAGGCGCGCCGTGAACTCGAAGGTCGCGTCGCCGAACGCACCAGCGACCTGGAAGGTCTCAACCGTCGTCTGAAACAGGAAGTGCTGGAACGCGAACAGGCCCAACAGGAACTGGTGCGCGCCCAGGATGATCTGGTGCAGGCCGGCAAACTCTCAGCACTGGGCACGATGTCGGCGAGCATCAGTCACGAACTCAATCAGCCGCTGGCGGCGATCCGCAGTTACGCGGAAAACGCCGAAGTGCTGCTCGATCATCAGCGCACCGACGACGCGCGAGGCAACCTCAAACTGATCAGCGAACTGACCGGGCGCATGGCCTCGATCATCGCCCATCTGCGCGCCTTCGCCCGCCGCGATCGCCACGCGCCGGAAAGCGTCGCCCTGCAACCGGCGCTGGACGATGCACTGGCCTTGCTGGCCAAACGTCGCCGCAGCATGGAGGTCGAGCTGATCCGCGATCTGCCCGCCGCCACGTTGTGGGTCGAGGCCGGCGAAACCCGTTTGCGCCAGGTGCTCGGCAACCTGCTGGCCAACGCCCTCGACGCCCTCACTGAAAAAGGCCCGCCGCGCAAATTGTGGCTGAGTGCCGAATCCACCGCCGAGGGCGTCAATCTGTACATTCGCGACAACGGCCCGGGGTTCTGCATGGAAGCCCTCGGCCGCGCCAGCGAGCCTTTCTATACAACCAAGACCCGCACGCAAGGCCTGGGTCTGGGATTGGCAATCTGTGAAACGCTGATGCGCGCCTTCGGTGGTGAACTGTCGTTCGCCAACCACAAGCAGGGCGGCGCCTTGATTACCCTGCGGCTGCGCGCCGGTGCGCCCGGGGTCAGCCTGCAACCGTCCGAGGATCGAAGTGCATGACCATCGACAATCGCATTCAGGTGGTGTTGATCGACGACGATCCGCACCTGCGTCAGGCCCTCGGCCAGACACTGGATCTGGCCGGCCTGAAAATTCTTCAGCTGTCCGAAGCCAAAGGCCTGGCCGCGCAACTGGAGCGTGACTGGCCCGGCGTGGTGGTCAGTGACATTCGCATGCCGGGAATGGACGGCCTCGAATTATTGAGCGAGTTGCACGCCCAGGACCCCGAACTGCCGGTGCTGCTGATCACTGGCCACGGCGACGTGCCGCTGGCCGTCCAGGCGATGCGCGCAGGCGCCTACGACTTTCTTGAAAAACCCTTCGCCAGCGACGCTCTACTCGACAGCGTGCGCCGCGCCTTGGCCCTGCGCCGCTTGGTGCTGGACAACCGTAGCCTGCGTCTGGCCCTCAGCGACCGCAATGAACTGAGCGCGCGATTGGTCGGCCAATCGGCGCCGATGCTGCGACTGCGTGAGCAGATCGGTGCGTTGGCGGCGACCAAGGCTGACGTGCTGATTCTCGGCGAAACCGGCGCCGGCAAAGAGGTGGTCGCCCGTGCATTGCACGACTTGTCGAGCCGCCGCAACGGCCCGTTCGTGGCGATCAACGCCGGTGCGCTGGCTGAATCGGTGGTGGAAAGCGAACTGTTCGGCCACGAACCCGGTGCGTTCACCGGCGCGCAAAAACGCCGGATCGGCAAGTTTGAATTCGCCAATGGCGGGACGCTGTTCCTCGATGAAATCGAGAGCATGAGCATGGACGTGCAGGTGAAGTTGCTGCGCATGTTGCAGGAACGTGTGGTTGAGCGGCTGGGCGGGAATCAATTGATCCCGCTAGACATCCGCGTCATCGCTGCGACCAAGGAAGACTTGCGCCAGGCCGCCGATCAGGGCCGTTTCCGCGCCGACTTGTATTACCGCCTCAATGTTGCGCCGCTGCGCATTCCACCGCTGCGCGAACGTGGCGAAGATGCGCTGGTGCTGTTCCAGCACTACGCCGATGAAGCCAGCGCCCGTCACGGTTTGCCACCCCACGAATTGCAACCGGCACAACGCGCCTTGCTGCTGCGCCACACCTGGCCGGGCAACGTCCGCGAATTGCAGAACGCCGCCGAGCGTTTCGCCCTCGGCCTGGAACTGGCGCTGGACAACAGTGGAGCCGACGGCGCTGCTACCGTGGAAGTCATCGGCGGCGGGCTCAGCGAGCAAGTGGAAAACTTCGAGAAGTCGTTGATTGCCGCCGAGCTGGCGCGCTCACACAGCTCCGTGCGCAGCCTCGCCGAAGCGCTGGGCATTCCGCGCAAGACCTTGCACGACAAGTTGCGCAAGCATGGCCTCAACTTTGGCGACAGCAGCCATGGGGAAGAGAACGAATGACCGATCACAGGCATTATCTGGAGTCTGTTCTCCATCACGACATCCCCCTGACCCGGGACATGGGCCTGAAAGTCCTCGACTGGCGGGAGCAGCAGTTGAGTCTGCACTTGCCGCTGGATCCCAACGTCAATCACAAAAGCACCATGTTCGGCGGCAGCCTCTACTGCGGCGCGGTGCTGGCCGGTTGGGGCTGGTTGCATCTGCGCCTGAGAGAAGAGGGCATTACCGACGGGCACATCGTCATTCAGGAAGGGCAGATCAGTTATCCACTGCCGGTGACGGGAGATGCCACGGCGATTTGCTCGGCACCAAGTGCGGCGACGTGGAAAAAATTTCTGGCGATGTACCAGCGCTATGGGCGGGCGCGGCTGACGCTGAATACGCGGATTGTGAATGCGGGCAGTGATGAGGATGCAGTGAGGTTTAGCGGGCAGTACGTTTTGCACCGCTGAAGATCAAGAACCCCTCATCGGAACGCCGCCCGCCTATCCCTCTCCTAGGGGAGAGGGCTGGGGTGAGGGGCATTCTGGATCAGGCCACTTACCCTCGGGCCAACGCCAACAATCTCGCCCGCCACGCAGCCTTCGCCGGTAGCGCCAGAAAGAACTCGTTCCGCAGTGATTCCCGCGCTGGATAACAGAACGCATTACCGCGCAAATCCAACACTTCACCGCCCGCGCCTTCCAGCACGCCTTGGGCAGCCGCCGTGTCCCACTGCGAAGTCGGCGCCAGTCGCGGATAGCAATCCGCCGCGCCCTCAGCCACCAGACAAAACTTCAACGAACTGCCGATATTCGCCAATTGCAGCTCACCCAGATTCGCACTCAATCCAGCCAGCAGGCTTTCCTGCTCGGGACTGGAATGTCGACGGCTGGCGACCACGGTGAACGCGTCACCCGGGCCTGGCACATCACGCACTTGAATCGAAACCGGCGTGCCGCCCTTGTCGCAACGCCAGGCACCGAGCCCGCTACCACCGACATAGAAACGACCACTGGTCGGCATCGACACCACGCCAAACACCACACGGCCGTTTTCAATCAGCGCGATATTGACGGTGAACTCTTCGCTGCCGCTGATGAACTCCTTGGTGCCATCCAGCGGATCCACCAGCCACCAGCGCTGCCAACCGGCCCGCACGCTTTGCGGAATGTTGGCGTCCTCTTCGGACAGGATCGGAATGCTCGGATCAAGCGCCGTCAGTCCGGCAACGATCAGGTGGTGCGCTGCCAGGTCGGCGGCGGTCACCGGCGAGTCATCGGACTTGGCCGTGACTTCAACGCCAGAGCGCCAGAACGGCAAAATCGCCTCGCCCGCTCGCAATGCCAGCTCAACCACGGGGGCCATCAACGGGTTGGGGAAATTCATCAAGTGCTCACTCATAATTGAAAACACCGCGCTGACTCAGCAGGTCGCGGGTCAAATAAAGGGCCGCCAAGGCGCGACCTTCGGAAAACTGCGGATTCAGCGCCAGCGCCGACAACTCGCGCAGATTGACCTTGTCGACACGCATCGGCTCGGGCTCGTCGCCCTCCAGACGCTCCTCGTACAAATCGGTGGCCAGTACCACTTGAATCTTCTGGCTCATGTAACCGGGCGACAACGACAGCTCGGTCAGATGCTCCAGTTGCCGCGCGCCGAAACCGGCTTCTTCCTTGAGCTCACGCTCAGCCGCCGCCAGTACATCCTCACCCGGCTCGATCAGGCCTTTGGGCAAGGACAATTCGTATTCGTCAGTGCCGCCGCAATACTCCTCGACCAACACTGCATGCTCGGCATCGAGCATCGCCACGATCATCACCGCGCCGTAGCCCGCACCTTTGCCGACCAGACGCTCGTAGGTGCGCTCAACGCCATTGGAAAAACGCAGCTTCAGTTCTTCGACGCAGAACAGGCGACTGGTGGCGACGATCTCGCGGGCGAGTACAGTGGGTTTTTGGCGCATGCAAAGCTCCTTGGCGTGAACGCGCTACTATAACGCGGCTTTCCCGATTGTTTATGTCGGATATCTTTCTACCGTTCGAGACGTTGCCATGCCTTCATTACCCTGGTCCGACATCGATACCGTTCTGCTGGACATGGACGGCACGCTGCTGGATCTGCACTTCGACAACCATTTCTGGCTCGAACACCTGCCCCAGCGCTACGCCGAGCTGCACGGGGTAAGCCGGGCCATGGCGGAGATGGAGTTGCAGCCGCTGTTCGAGCGCCATGCCGGACAATTGCAGTGGTACTGCCTGGACTTCTGGAGCACAGAGTTGAAGCTGTCGGTGCGTGAACTGAAACAGGAAACCGCGCACCTGATCGCCTTGCGCCCGGATGCGGATACGTTCCTTGAGGCACTCAAACGGGCCGGCAAACGGGTGATCATGATCACCAATGCGCACCGTGATTCGTTGTCATTGAAACTGGAACGGATTGAACTGGCGCCCTATTTCGAGCGTTTGATCAGCTCGCATGATTACGGTTTCCCAAAGGAGAACCCGCAATTCTGGGATGCCCTGCAAGCGGATATCGATTTTGATCCGGCACGCAGCCTCTTCATCGACGACACCTTGCCGATCCTGCGCAGTGCGCGGGATTTCGGTGTGGCGCATTTGCTCGCCGTCAAAGAGCCCGATAGCCGCAAAGGCCCGAAAGATACCGCCGAATTTGACGCAGTCGAGGATTACCGCGAGCTCATCTCAGGCCTGTAGACGTTCCATTGTGGCGAGGGAGCTTGCTCCCGCTGGAGGCCGAAGGACTCCCATCCTCAACTGACGCGTGAATCCGGATATCTCGCGTTCAATGGTTTTGGGGCCGCTTCGCGGCCCAGCGGGAGCAAGCTCCCTCGCCACATTTTGCTGTGCGTTATTCAGGGATACGCAGTGTCTGCCCCGGATAGATCTTGTTCACGTCCTTGAGCATCGGTTTGTTCGCCTCGAAGATCTTGTTGTACTGGTTGGCATTGCCATACACAGCCAGAGAAATCGCACTAAGGGTGTCGCCTTTTTTCACCACGACAAAGCGTGCGGCAGCCACCACTGGCCCGGTTACGGTGATTTGGTCGTCAACGCTGCCAACGCCCTCGATGTTGCCCACCGCCAGCAGAATCTTCTCTTTCTCTTCCTGACTCGCTACCTCACCGGTGACCGTCACCTTGTCGCCGTCCACGGTCGCCTGAACGTTCGGATTGCCCAGTCCGACCTTGCTGATGTGGTCCTTCAACTGCTCGCTGGCATTGGCATTGCCCGGGGTCAGTAGATCGATCAGCTTCTCACCGGCTTCTTTCACAAAGCTCAAAAGACTCATAGCGCACACTCCTTGATTTGGGTTCCAGACGTCCAAGCCTAGACCACACCGGACAAACCCGGTTCCAAGCCGACCAATGACCCTGCCACCCCGCGAGCGTTAGAATCGCCCTCCCGCCAACACCCCGGAGCGAAGATGGACATCAAGCAGCTGAAATTCCTCATCGCCCTCGACGAAACCCGCCACTTCGGCCAGGCCGCCGCACGTTGCCACATCACCCAGCCGACCCTGTCGATGCGCCTGCGCAGCCTTGAAGAAGAACTCGATCTGCCGCTGGTCAACCGCGGTCAGCGCTTCGAAGGCTTTACCGCGCCCGGCGAACGGGTGCTGGCGTGGGCGCGCACGGTGCTGGCGGCTTATGACGGGTTACACGCCGAAGCGGCAGCGTGTCGCGGCAACCTCATCGGCACACTGCGGCTTGGGGTCGTGCCGCTGTCGAGTTTCGATCCGTTACCGCTGATGCAACGCCTGCACGCCGCGCATCCGAATCTGCGCTTCGACCTTTCGGCGCTGAGTTCCGAACAGATCCTTGAGCATCTGGCAAACAACCGCATCGACCTCGGTGTGTCCTATCTGGATCGTCTGGATCACGAGCGGTTCGAATCCATGGCCTTCAGCGAAACCCGCATGGGCCTGCTCTACGATCAGCGCTCCTTCACCTTCGGCGAAGCGCCGTTGAGCTGGCAGTCGCTGATCGAGCTGCCGCTGGGCATGCTCACCAGCGGCATGCATTTTCGCCAATCCATCGACCATAACTTCCACAGTCGTGGCCTGACCCCGCAGCCATTGCTGCAAACCGATGCCGTCCATCAATTGTTACAAGCCGTGCATGGGGGCTTTTGCTGCGCGATCATGCCGCTGGACGGCGGACTGGAAAAACTTACCGATCACCTGCGCCTGCAACCTATCGAAAACGCGCAAACCCTTGCGCCACTGGGGCTGATCATGCGTCGCAGTGCCCCGCGTTCGGCACTGGCCGAAGCCTGTTTCGCGCTGTATCAGGAATCACCAACCGCCCCTTGATCGACGGTATCTATCAATGGATCGACAGTAGCGATTAGACGCGACAACTTGCCGCGCCTAGTCTTAACGTTGATCAATCCGTTGGTGATGCCATGAACGCCAAGCGCCCAGCCTGCGCGGCGCCTGCACTCGAAACGCCCGCGCCCGCCGCCAGCCAGACCTACAGTTACAGCGATCTACCCCGTGGGGAATCGGCCAGCACCGCGCTGGCCGAGGAAGTCGCATTGGCGATCGCCTACAACGGCATCAGTCAGGCAGTCATGCTGGTGACGCCGACTGACCTTGAAGACTTCATCGTCGGCTTCAGCCTGGGCAGCGGCATCATCGAGGACGCCAGCGACATTTATGACCTGCAACTGAGCGGTGCAGGGTCGGCGCAATACGCACAAGTGACCATCGCCAATCGCGCTTTCTGGAATCTCAAGACCCAGCGTCGGCAACTGGCCGGCACCAGCGGTTGCGGCCTGTGCGGCGTCGAAGCCGTGGAACAGGCGTTGCCGGATCTCAAGGTACTGCCCGGTGCGCCATTGCCACCGATCGACTGGCTCGACGGTCTGCGCCAGCGCATCGGCGCGTTCCAGCCACTCGGTCAGCATTGCGGTGCGGTGCATGCGGCGGTGTTCATGAATGCCAGCGGTGAATTGCTGCTGGGGCGCGAAGACATCGGCCGGCATAACGCCCTCGACAAACTGATCGGTGGGCTGATCCGCCAGAAGATATCCACAGATGGCGGCCTGGCGATTGTCACCAGTCGTTGCAGTCTCGAATTGATCCAGAAAGTCTTGCGCGCCGGCATCCAGACCCTGGTCAGCCTGTCCGCACCGACGGGCCTTGCCGTGCAATGGGCACGGCGCCACAACCTCAATCTCATCCACCTGCCGCAGAAAAATGCGCCGCGGGTGTATAGCCCCGCGATGGAGAATCAAGCGTGAGCCAACATCATCAAGCCGACCAGAAACCTGTCCCGCGCTACAAGCCCTATAAAGGCGCAGCCGGCGGCTGGGGCGCCCTGATCAGCGTGGCTCAGGCCTGGTTGACCAGCGACAACGCGCTGAAAAACTTGCGCATGATGCTCAAGACCAACCAGAACGGCGGCTTCGACTGCCCGGGTTGTGCGTGGGGCGATTCGCCGGAAAGCGGCATGGTCAAGTTCTGCGAGAACGGCGCCAAAGCGGTGAACTGGGAAGCGACCAAACGTCGTGTGGACGCCAAGTTCTTCGCCAAACACAGCGTGACCTCCTTGCTGGAGCAGAGTGACTACTGGCTCGAATATCAGGGTCGCCTGACCGAGCCGATGGTCTACGACGCCGAAACCGATCGCTACAAAGCGATCAGTTGGGACGATGCTTACGCGCTGATCGGCAAACACCTGCAAGGCTTGTCGAGTCCGGATCAGGCCGAGTTCTACACCTCGGGCCGCGCCAGCAACGAAGCGGCGTACCTGTATCAGCTGTTCGTGCGCGCCTACGGCACCAACAACTTCCCCGATTGCTCGAACATGTGCCACGAGGCCAGTGGTGTCGCACTGGCGCAAAGTGTCGGCGTCGGCAAAGGCACCGTGACCTTCGACGATTTCGAACACGCTGACGCGATTTTCGTCTGGGGCCAGAACCCTGGCACCAACCACCCGCGCATGCTTGAACCGCTGCGTGAAGCGGTGAAACGCGGCGCTCAGGTGGTCTGCGTCAACCCGCTGAAAGAGCGCGGCCTGGAGCGTTTCCAGCATCCGCAACACCCGATCGAAATGCTCACCAACGGCGACAAACCCACCAACACCGCCTACTTCCGTCCGGCACTCGGCGGCGACATGGCCGTACTGCGCGGCATGGCCAAGTTCCTCCTGCAGTGGGAGCGCGACGCGCAGAAGGCCGGTGCGCCAGCGGTGTTCGATCACGACTTCCTGAATGCTCACAGCGCCAATGTGCTGGAGTACCTCGGTGTCGTCGACGACACGCCGTGGGAACAGATTGTCGCGCAGTCCGGCCTGACCCTCGTGGAGATCGAGCAAGCCGCGCGGATGTACGCCAAAGGCAAGAACGTGATCATGTGCTGGGCGATGGGCATCACTCAGCACCGCCATTCGGTGCCGACCATCCAGGAAATCGCCAACCTGATGCTGCTGCGCGGCAACATCGGCAAGCCGGGCGCCGGCCTGTGCCCGGTGCGCGGCCACAGTAACGTGCAGGGCGACCGCACGATGGGCATCAACGAACGTCCGCCCGTGGCGTTCCTCGATTCGCTTGAACGGCGCTTCCAGTTCAAGGTGCCACGTCACAACGGTCACAACGTGGTCGAGGCAATCCACGCGATGGCCGAGGGCCGCGCCAAAGTCTTTATCGGTCTGGGCGGCAACTTTGCCCAAGCCACGCCAGACAGCCCACGCACGTTCGAGGCGCTGAGCAATTGCGACCTGACCGTGCAGATCAGCACCAAACTCAACCGCAGCCACTTGGCTCACGGCAAAGACGCGTTGATCCTGCCGTGCCTGGGTCGTACCGACATCGACATCCAGACCGAAGGCCCGCAAGCGGTCACCGTGGAAGACTCGTTCAGCATGGTCCACGCCTCCAATGGTCAGTTGCAGCCGCTGTCGAACCAGATGCGTTCGGAGCCGTCGATCATCGCCGGCATCGCTGCCGCTACTCTGGGCAGCAAACCGGTGGACTGGAACTGGCTGGTGGCCGATTACGGGCGTATCCGCGAACTGATTGCCGACACCATCCCGAACTTCAAGGAGTTCAACGAGAAGATCAAGAACCCGGGCGGTTTCTACCTCGGCAACAGCGCTGGTGCGCGCAAGTGGAATACGCCGTCAGGCCGCGCCAATTTCCGCGCGAACCTGTTGCCGAAAGACCTGGTGCACGAACGCACCCGCGCCACCGGGCAGTTGCCGGATCTGATCCTGCAATCGATGCGCTCCCACGATCAGTACAACACCACGATTTACGGCCTCGACGACCGTTATCGTGGGGTCAAAGGTCAGCGTGACGTGTTGTTCGCCAACGAGGCCGATATCATTCGCCTGGGCTTCCGGCCGGGGCAGAAGGCTGACATCGTGTCGATCTGGGACGATGGTCGCGAGCGTCGCGTGAAGGGCTTCACGCTGTTGGCGTTTGATATCCCTGCCGGGCAGGCTGCTGCGTATTACCCGGAAGTGAATCCGCTGGTGCCGCTGGAAAGCACTGGGGATGGCAGTCATACGCCGACCTCCAAATTCATTGCGATCCGCCTGGAAGCGGCGAGTGAGACCGGGTTGATCATGGCCAAGTCCGCTTAATGCGGCGACCGACCCATTGCTATCGCGAGCAGGCTCACTCCTACAGTTGACCGTGTTCTATCTGCAGGAATGCGATCACTGTAGGAGTGAGCCTGCTCGCGATAGCGGTAGTCGATCCTAATAATTTATCGCTGCCCTGCACTTTTCAAACGTGCACAAAAAAGGCCGCTTTTTCACAAAAGCGGCCTGTCCGAAGTAGCTAAAGACCGGCGAAAAACCGTTAAGTTCCGTAGATAAAACAGTAACTTGCAGAATTGTATACAAGTCGTGTTATTCGTCGGATTTCGATTGTCACGCCTATTCCCGAGCCTCAGGATCGCGCCGTCATCCCTTTGAGGCTCCTCTATGAAGTTCTCCTCGATTCTCTTGTTGTCCCTTGGCCTGGTCAGTGGTTTCGCTTCTGCTGGCGGCACCACCGAAGCAGGTGTGGGCGGCGCATTGGGCGGGGTTCTTGGCTCGGTCGTCGGTCAGTCTTTAGGCGGCAGCACAGGTTCAACCATTGGCGCAGCCCTGGGCGGCGCGGGTGGTAGCGCAGTTGGCGCCAACAAACACAGCCGTGGCGAAGCGGCCATTGGCGGTGCACTGGGCGCAGCCGGC
This sequence comes from Pseudomonas sp. NPDC087598, assembly GCF_044743525.1. Lineage (NCBI taxonomy): Bacteria > Pseudomonadati > Pseudomonadota > Gammaproteobacteria > Pseudomonadales > Pseudomonadaceae > Pseudomonas > Pseudomonas sp. NPDC087598. Next base: position 34,279 of record NZ_JBIUWQ010000053.1, read on the forward strand.
GGTAACGTGGTCGGCCGCAGCATGGGCGGCACCACCGGCAGCCTGATCGGTGCCGCAGCAGGTGGCGGCGCCGGTGGTGCGCTGGGCAACTACATGGGTAACAAGAGCAATGAAGACGACCGTCGTTATGATCGCGGTCGTGATGATCGTCGCTACTACCGCGACGACCACCGTGGTCGCGGTCACGCCTACGGCCATCGCAAGCATCACAAGTACTATCGCCACCGTTAAGGCGAATGCTTGATCAAAAATCGCAGCCATCGGGCTGCGATTTTTTTGCCTTTTTCACACCACCAATCGTTCCAGCGCTGCGCGTAACCCGGCAGGAATCGGCACCGGTTGATTGCTCGCCCGATCCACGAACACATGGACGAAACGCCCGGCCGCACAAGCTTCGCTTTCGCCAACCTTGAACACCGCCAGTTCGTATTGCACCGAACTGTTGCCCAACTTGCCGACCCGCAGGCCGATTTCGATCAAGTCCGGGAATGCGATCGAGGCAAAGTAATCGCACGCCGAACTGACCACGAATCCCACCACCTCGCCGTCATGGATATCCAGACCGCCCACCTGAATCAGGTAAGTGTTCACGGCCGTGTCGAAGAAGCTGTAATAGGTGACGTTGTTGACGTGACCGTAGGCGTCGTTGTCGTGCCAGCGTGTAGTGATGGGCTGGAAGTGCGGGTAGTCGGAGCGTTGAGGCATCTGGCTGGACATGGATCAGCGATTCCTGAAGGTATTTTGGCCAGTCTAATTTAAACCGGGGCGAGACCTTCGCGAGCAGGCTCGCTCCCACATTGGAATGCGCTCCCCTGTGGGAGCGAGCCTGCTCGCGAAGACATCAGCACCGCCGCCAGAACTTAACGACCTGCAAACCCCTTGCCCTGCGCCGCCAGCTCACCAATCAACCGTGCCGGTTTCCACTGATCGCCCTGCCGCGTTTCCAGCGCCAACAAACGCTGATGGATATCGGCCAACCCTTGCTGATCCGCCCACGCCATCGGCCCGCCCTTGTCCGCCGGGAAGCCATAGCCGTTCAGGTACACCAGATCGATGTCATGGGCCGACTCGGCAATGCTTTCCTGCAGAATTTTCGCGCCTTCATTGACCAGAGCCAGCAGACAACGCTCGAGAATTTCTTCAGGGCCAATCTCGCGACGCTGGAAGCCCAGATCCTCACTGACCCGCAATACCAACGCATCGACCTCAGGATCATGCTCAGCCTGACGACTGCCCGGCTCATAGTGGTAATAACCATTGCCCGATTTCTGACCAAACCGGCCCATCTCGCACAAACGGTTATCCACTTGGACCTCCGGCGCATCCTGACCCTTGCCGGCCAGCTCACGCGCACGCCACTCCAGATCAATGCCGACCACGTCGTACATGCGAAATGGCCCCATGGCAAAACCGAAAACCTGCAACGCAGCATCGACCTGCTGTGGATAAGCGCCTTCAAGCAGCATCTTGCGCGCCTCCAGTACATACGGATGCAGCATGCGGTTGCCGATAAAACCGTGGCAGTTGCCCGACACCACACTGACCTTGCCCATGCGCTTGCCCAGCGCCAAAGCAGCTTGTAATACCGCTGGCGAAGTCCGCGCACCACGAACGATTTCGAGCAGCTTCATGATGTGCGCCGGGCTGAAGAAATGCAGGCCCAGCACTTGCTCCGGACGCTGGGTAGCCGCCGCGATTGCATCGATATCCAGCGCCGAGGTGTTGCTCGCCAACAACGCTTCAGGTTTCAGCAAACCATCCAGTTCACGGAAGATTTTCTGCTTGAGTTCAAGGTTTTCGTACACCGCCTCGATGACCAGATCGACATTGCGGATCGCCGCGTAATCCGGCGCTGCGCTGACCCGGGCAAGACGCGCATCGGCCTCGGCCTGATCGATGCGACCCTGGCGTACGTTGTGTGCATACGTATCGGCCACGGTCGCGAGCGCCTGCTCCAGCATCTGTGGATTGTTATCCACCCATTGCACCGTCACGCCGGCATTGGCCAGGCACATGACAATGCCCCGCCCCATGGTGCCCGCACCGATCACCGCCGCTTGCTGAATATCGAATGTCTGGCTCATGTTGTTCTCTTGTTGGCGATCCAAAGACTGGTCTCACCATAGTCAGCCATCGACGGTTTTTGAAGTTTATTACCGTGATGATCGACATTCAGCGCATGGATGCAACCTCAGAGGTGTTCCTGAGCCCACCCACGCACCTCGGCATACGGATACTCCTCCAACGTCGCATACCCGGAAATCGCGCGCGCCTTGAGTTTGGTAAACAGCGGCACACTGATCCCGCACAGAAACCGCGTCAGTCGCTCCGCCGTCGGCACGCTGCCCGTATGTTGCTCATGCCTGTGGATAAAATCACTGCACAGCGCTTCGAAGTTTTTATCCACAAGCGCCGGTAGTTCCGGAGGTGCAGGCAAACGAGCAATCTGTCCGTGACACACTGAACAATGCCCACAACGCTCTGGTGCATCGTGATCGCCGAAATACTCCGCCAGTCGATAACCCAGGCAGCGTTCGGTGGCGAACACCTCAAGCATCGCGTGAATACGCGCGACTTCGGTTTGTTCGTGCCGAGTGAAGTAGTCGTGCAAATCGCCACTCAACACATCACTGTCAAAGTCGCTGTGTAGCATGCTGTAGACCTCGGTCATCTGCTTGCTTTCAAGCTCGACCCAGCCCTTCTCCTGAAAGTAATCCAGCGCCTTCACCACCCGATTGCGCTCAGCCGAATATTGCGTGTACATCGCCTCGAAACTCACCGTGGCCCAGGTACGCGCGCGGCTCGACGTCTGGATGATCGCTGCAACGAAATCCCTGCGCTCACCCTCGAAACGCTCGAGCAATGCCTCGGGCTCGAGCAAATACTTGAAGCGGTATTCGGCGTAATACGCATAACGCGGTGCAATCAAACCACGCAGCTCCAATTGCACCAGCAAGGTCTTCAGCGGCAACGCGCGAATGTTGCTCTGATCCGCCAGCGGGCCGAGCAGAAACTCCCATTGCCCTTCCGGTGCCGAGGCCTTCAACTCATCGAGTACATAACCAATGCCGGCACGTTCCGGCGTGTCACCGTAGACGAAGTTTTCCAGCACGTTGAGGCTGTCACGATTGGCCAGTACCAGGCAGTCCGACGGTTTACCATCACGCCCCGCACGGCCGATTTCCTGGCTGTAGTTTTCGATGGATTTGGGCAGATCGAAGTGCACCACATTGCGGATGTCACTCTTGTCGATGCCCATGCCGAAGGCGATGGTCGCAACGATGCAATTGGACTGCCCGGCCATGAAACGCTTCTGGATGCCCTCGCGTTTATCGTGGGGCAAACCGGCGTGATAGGCCTCGGCCTGAATGCCATTGCGCTCAAGGTGTTCGGCGATGTGCTCGGCGGTTTTCTGCAAAGTCACGTAGACGATGCTCGGCTGCCCCGGCCGCTCGGCCATCCACTCCACCAGCCGCCGACGCTTGTCCTGACCGCGCACCGGTTCTACCAGCAGATTGAGGTTGGGCCGATAGAAACCGGTGGTCACCACATCCTCGGCGGCGATGGCGAATTTCGCCTGCATGTCGGCAATGACTTGCGGGGTTGCGGTGGCGGTCAGCAGCAAGGCCTGCGGGATGTTGAACTGACGTTGGTAGTCCGGCAACTTGAGGTAGTCGGGGCGGAAATTGTGGCCCCACTCCGAGATGCAATGCGCCTCATCCACCACCAGCAACGAGATCGGCACCTGCTGCAAGAAATTGCGGAAGCGTTCGTTTTTCAGACGCTCCACCGAGATCATCAGAATTTTCAATTCGCCAGAACGGGCGCGGGCCATCACATCATTGGCATCATCGCGGCTCTGCGCCGAATCGATGCTGCCGGCCGAAATGCCGTGGCGTTGCAGAAAGGCCAATTGATCCTGCATCAACGCCAATAACGGCGAGACCACCAGCGTCAGGTTCGGCAGCATCAGCGCCGATAGTTGATAGCAGAGGGACTTGCCGGAACCGGTGGGAAAAATCGCGGCTGCCGAGCGCCCGGCCAGCACCGCACTGATCGCAGTTTCTTGTCCGGGACGAAACTGTGGATAACCAAAAACCTGTTCCAGGGTGTTGTGCATTCGCTGTCACTCCTTTGACTGCTGCCATGCCAACAGCCTAGCGGGCGATCGCAGCGAGTCGAGAAAAGGTCGGGGCCAAATCGATTCGGAATGATACAGCGATTACTTGAGCGCCACGGCCCCTGTGGGAGCGAGCCTGCTCCCGAAGAGGCCGCTCAGAACAACACAACACTTGAGATTCAGGGACGCAACACCGCCACCCGTAGTTGCTCATTCAACATCTGTTCATGCACACCCTGGCTCTTGCTCGCCCACAATGCATGGGCCGGGCTGATGTCGCCAGTAAACGCCGCCGCCAATTGCCGCAGGTCGGCAACGCTGCGCACCTGGGGGCAAAAGGGTTGTTCGCCACAGTCCTGACTGGCGTTGCGATAAGTGCTCAGCAAGTGATCCCACAGCCCTTCGCGCACTTGTCTGATCGACTTGAGCTGCACTTGCGGCACACCCAACCGCTGCTTAAGCCCCGACTCGTCCAGCGCTTCGCTGGCGAGCAGGGCCTTGCCGAACATCAGTACTTCGGCGCGCGAGGCCGTGTCGACGTTAGCCGGGCTGGTGAGCGCATCCGGCCAACCGGTTCGATCCAGATGATCGAGCACCAGCGCGTTATCCAGGTCAACCGCCATTGCCACACGGCAACCACTGGCCCACAGCAACACAATCGAGGCCATTCGTAGCCATTGCATACCTAATTCCCTTTAAGCGCGTATAGGAAGTTTGGAAACGTCCCACAGATTCTGGCGCGCACCATACAGAGGTTTGTTCAGAAGCGCCTGACAAACCCGTAGGAAATTTCCCAGCTAAGGGTTTTGCCTTGAAAAACCCATCAAAACACGTAGGGCAAATACCCGAACCCCGGAAAAACCCCTACGAACTCTGTCCATTCCGGCTGTCTTGTCCCACAGATCGACGCCCTCCTATAGTGACCAGCGCGACTGAATCGCTCCGTAGCGACTTCTCAAAGGACAGGCTCATCCATGAACTCACTGCATCCGCCCCTCAACCGCTACCGCCGTTTGAAAACCAGTTACAGCGAAAATCCGGTGCTGGTCATCGACACGGACGCCTGCCATGAAGACTTGCTGGATGCCGCCCAGCAGCGACTGTGCGCCGCCAGCAATCTATTGGAAACTCTTTACTGTTTGTGTTTCCAACAAGCCGACGTCAAAGACATCCCGAACATCGTTCATGCGCTTTACTTGTTGACTCAAGACGGTTGCGAACTACTGGAAGTTGCCAAACTTAAAATAGCCCAGCGCAATTAAAACCAACAACCAACAAATTCCGAAACAACCCACTTCTTTAACTTTCAAAACAACAACACTAAGTTGATTGCTCTTTCATTAAACAAGAGCAATAGATATGACTGTTTTAACTATCTTTTTTTGCGGCACGGGCTCCAACAAGTTTGACACCACCCACGCAAACTTCTGGAACGGCGAATTGATTTCCACCCTGGCCGCAAACCATTCCGGTCGCGAGTTTGCCGAGTGGATCGTCGTCGACGGCCCTGGCAGCGGTAACCTGCAAGCCGATGACCTGTTTACCAAAACCAAGGAGTACGGCCTCAGCGGATCGTTGTTTGGCAAGGGCTGGGAAGAAAACGTGCAACACGCGCTGAATATCATCAAAGGCAAATGCGACTGGCAACGCGAGCAACTGACCGAAGCCGAATACAACCGCCTCAAGGCCGCCGGCATTCCTATTGAAGATGTCAAAGCCGAAGGCTCCTGGTTCTGGCGCAAGTACAACTATGGTGACCGCAGCGTTACTCAACAAACATTGCAGGAAAGCATTATCAAGACGTTCCGCAAAGACGGTGTTATTCCCACCCGAGTCAATCTGGTGGGCTGGAGCCGAGGCGGTATAAGTTGCCACATGCTGGCCAATGCAATGTTAAAGGACAGCCAACTTAACAATATTCCAGTGAACATCTTTGCCCTGGACCCCGTTCCGGGACTCGGCAACTTCCAGGAAGAACGAGTCAAACTCGGCAGCAACGTCAAAGAGTACATCGCCTTCTACGCCCGCGATGAACGCTCCAAAGGTTTCAGTTGCGTCATCCCGCAAACCGCCACCGGCACCAAAACCTGCGTCTATCCCATGGCCGGCCGTCACGCGACCATGGCGGGCAATGCCACCGCCGACGGCGGCGTCCCTGCCAGCGCCAGTGATCTGAAAACCCTGGTGGAACCTGGCCGCGTCGTCCGCCACTTCGCCGAAACCTGCCTCAAGCGCTGGGGCGTGCAACTGAACAAAACCCTGAACCTGACCCAGACCGACCTGAAGACCCTCACCGACGGCATCGTCCGCGATGAAGCCCGGTACAAACGGATGCACAACATCTCCTACACCTACTTCACCGAACTGGATAAAGGCGAACGCTACGTGTCTTTGGGCAGCAAAGGCGTACCGTTCTCGGCGGTGAAAGGCTCGATCTACACTCCTGCGACGGGGCTGACGACCAGCGTGCTGGATGTGGCGGCGTATCGGGTTATTGGTTGAGACGGGCGGCGACCGATAGGTTTTTAACCAACAAGGAATAGAACGATGAACATTACGAGCGGTGAATCGGAACAGGCTAGCGACGAGGAAACCTACGAGGCATGGTTCGTCCGGCAGGTCCAAGCCAGCATTGATGATCCTCGGCCAAGCATTTCCGATGAAGTAAGCAGGAAACTGATGGCAGATAAACGCGCTCGTTTAAAACGCCTGAAGGATCAACGGCAATGACCTATCGAATCTACGTCCCGTTCCTACAAGGTCAGACTCCTTGTCTTCTATCGCTGCCGTGTAGCTCATCTCTATAGTTGTGACTGCCGCTGCCAAATCAGCGGCTCGGGCTTGGTCACCCGATTGGATCGTGTATACGCATGCGCTGTATGCTGCCGGCACTCATTTGCCTGCAGTTTATGGTGACTGTGTTTGGGACACCTTCGGGTGTGCCGGGTATGTGCACGATCCTCACCGGTTGACCAACCCGAACACAGTCGCCTCCTGTCGCTTGGTCACGATGTGGTGGCTTCACCTGAAGCATTTGAGGATCAAAAAAATGAAATCATGGAATCAATTCCCCGCCGATCGCTACCGTCCCCTCGAATCCAACCTCACCGACACCAAACCCCTGATCATCGACACACAGGCCAACCCGCAAGACATCCTCGAATGCGCCGTCCAGCGCCTGCGCGCCTCCGCCGATCTGCTACGCACCCTCTACTGCCTCAGCTTCAAACAAGCCGACGTCGAAGACATCCCCCACATCACCCACGCCCTCTATCTGCTGACGCAGGATGGCTGTGACCTGCTGCAAGTCGCGCAGCAGCAGATGCTCAATTGGAAGGCTCCAGCCTGAAATTGAGTGATCGTATCGCTCTTATGCACTCTGTGAGAGCGATCAAAAAAACGGTAATCAAACATGGGAGCAACCATGAGCAAATTCTTTGATGAGCTGATGGAAAGCGTTATCGAAATGGACAAGATCTTACGCAAAAAGCATCGCGATTCAGACTCGAATGCTGACACGAACGTATTGACGTTTCAGCAAAAGCAGGCCCATTACGACAAGGTTCGCCGCTCAAACTATTTGGCTAGCCTACGTATTGAAGGTTTTGAAATCACCCCTGCCGATGCTGAAAAGCCACTTTCCTCACGTATGGAGGTTCTCGAAAAGTACCGGCAAAAACCGGATTGACTCGAGGAAGCGCTAACGTTTAAGTGGCATTATTCTAGCTATATGAACCTAAAACAGATGGAATAATGCCACTTAACTTCGTTTTTCATGGATCTTACGGCAAACAGCGCCCTTCAGCTTAAGTGCTATTATTCTGGCAGTTAAGGTTTAAAAATGAAGGAATACTGCCACATGGCCAAGAAAACAGCGCCGCTCTTGCCCTCCACTGCTCGGCTTTTGGTCGACCTCGGTGAACGACTGAAGCTGGCTCGCCTACGCCGCAAATTGACGGCCAAGCAGGTCGCCGAAAGATCAGGCATGTCGCTGACAACCTTGCGCAATCTGGAGTCAGGGGGATCAGGAGTAACCATCGGGGCCTACCTGTCGGTCATGCAGGTGCTGGGGCTGGAAAAGGACCTTAGCAAACTGGCTGCAGCCGATGAAATGGGTCGCCAATTGCAGGATGCGCAGTTAATGCCTGCAACACGATCCGCAGCCAAAAAGCCCCAGCGAGTACGAGCAGCCAGTGCGGCAAAAAAGGGCGCATCCGAACACGTCGGGACTTCAAATGTTATCGATGCCGCCACTACCACGAAAATTCCGGCTGACTTCCCATTCAACACACACTCACTCTCCAGCCTTTTGAACAAGAAGAAAAAGGCCGGCCCCCCAACAGGTGAAGAATGACGCTGATTGCTGTTTATGCAGACTGGGAATCAAAAAAAATATATAGGTGAAAATTACACGGACACTGGCCAGTAGCCTTCTCACGGTATAGTCTGAAGACTCACGCATAAAATTTAAACTTCCAGTGTCACGACATAAAACTGGAGAGCAATAAGCATGCTATCAGCGAAACTAAAACAGGACTTGATAGATGAAAAAGATATGGAAGTCATATTCCAGCAGCACATTATTGAAGGCGACAGCTATTTTTTCAACTCCCTTATCAATGCACCAGAAAAAGAATACGAACTTAGAAAAGAACTTTCACGAGAGCTGAAAATCAACATACGTGATACAGTTCTTGTAGGTTCCGCGAAAATTGGATTCTCAATAAAAACCAGACAATTCTTAGAGTTTGATGAGAAATTCAAAGCTAGCAAAATGAGAAAAGATCGATCGGATATAGACATAGCTATAGTTTCACAAGCCTTATTCGATGAACTATCCGAAAAATTATACAAATTTACTAGACATTACGATAAATCCTGGATTGCAGAAAACTGGCAGGTTAACAACTACTATTCAACCCACAACCCAGAAAAACCTAAACTCCATGATAGTTTTTTCTATTACTATGCGAAAGGCTGGTATCGCCCAGATATGTTACCAGCCAACTTTGATCCCCCGTGGAAAGAAACGCTGGGACGGTGGCGCGCTTCGTTGAATCGCAAGATTTCGATCGGGCTTTATCGAGATTGGAAATATCTCAAAAATTATCAAACCGACCATCTTGAAACTATACAAAGCAAAATTAAGAAATTGGAGATATAAATGAGCGCTCGCCTCGCAGACAGCATTCCAGCAAACAATGTCAAGATAATTGAACTCTACAACAAGCTTCGTTCAAAAAGTCTTGATGTAAGGCCAGACTTTCAAAGAAAGCTAGTCTGGAAGAAAATCCACAAGTTCAAATTCATTGAAACCATATTACTTAACTATCCATTTCCTGAAATATATATAGCTCCAGGCGAACTAGACTCTGAAAGCATCACTCTAACTGAAAAAGTTGTCGATGGACAACAAAGACTTTCCGCAATCAAGGATTACATCGAAGGAACTGACGTTTTTGCTGAAAGTAAAATTACTATAAAAAAATTCAACGAGTTATCGCCCACAGAAAAAGCCGCGTTCTTAAACTACGAAGTATCTGTTCGATATTTAAAAAACTCTTCTGAAGAACAGACTAAAGAAATTTTTCAGAGAATAAATAAAACTGACTACGCTCTCAACAAGATAGAGCGCTTCAATGCTCAGTGGGGAGATAGTGAATTTGTCTGCTTTGCCAAGCAGTTATTAGACAAAGACTATGACAACTCTGAAACCACATATAAATTAAGCCCAGAAAATATCGAAGAAATACAGAAGTTCTTTTTCGGAAAAGAACCAATATTTTCTGACTCCAATACGTCACGAATGACTGACCTCCAATATTTCCTAGTAATTTTAGCAACGATTGTTGGCGAGGAGTATTTCCAAAGAAACAATAATGTTGAGGAGCTAGTTGAAGCTTTCAATGATAACTTCAGTCTAGCGGAGGAAATTGAACCTCAGCTCACTGCAGTTGTTCGTTTCATAAGAGAACTGGATCTACCAAAAAGTACAACCTGGTTAAACAAAACTAATTTATTCACCCTCATCATCGAGCTATATAAATATGATTTAGACCAAATTGATGCGAATGCGCTACGGGAAGAACTATTATCCGTGGACCATAAGTATCGATACTTCCTCCTAGACGAAGGAGACAAAGTTGCCCTAACTGCAGCTGGAAAAGGGTTCATTATTGATCCGGAGACGAGCTTGTTCTTTCAAAACTCTAGAGTTGCCGTAAACGACAAAGGCCCTAGAGTACAACGAGCTAATTTCGTAGAAAAAATAATTGAAACCGCATTCATCAAATAATATTTCATCACCCACAAAAAAGCCGCCTTCAAGAGGCGGCTTTTTCACTCACCAGAACTAAGTCTTACAACTTCGGCCCAGCAGCCTTGATCGCGTCGCTCACTTCGAACTTCTTGAAGTTCTCGATGAACAGACCGGCCAATGCCTTGGCAGCCTCGTCGTACGCAGCCTTGTCAGCCCAGGTGTTGCGTGGGTTGAGCAGGTTGGTTTCAACGCCCGGTACGGCCAGTGGCACGTCGAGGTTGATGGTGTCGAGGTGTTCGGTGGCAGCACCGATCAGCGCGCCGCTCTGGATCGCTGCGATCACCGCGCGGGTGGTCGGGATGTTGAAGCGTTTGCCGACACCGTAGCCGCCGCCGGTCCAGCCGGTGTTGACCAGGTAGACCTTGGAGCCGAAACCGCGGATGCGCTTGATCAGCAGCTCTGCGTATTCGCCAGCCGGACGCGGGAAGAACGGGGCGCCGCCGGTGGGGGTGTGGGTCGACTTGATGCGGCTGCCCGCAGCGAGTGCAGTCGTGCGCACCAGC
>NZ_JBIUWQ010000054.1:0-33780 GCF_044743525.1 Pseudomonas sp. NPDC087598
CTAAGGAGCTGCACGGCTTCCAAGTCCCTCCCTCGATGATCAGTCGAGAACTATCGCTCCTGACGGAGCGATAGTCGAGATACAAGGAGCTGCCGAAGGCTGCGATCTTTTGACTTTGTTTTTAAAAATCAAAAGATCGCAGCCTGCGGCAGCTCCTACAGTTTTTTTGTTGCCAGTGAGAGGCTGTTCATCCTCTGAAATCAATTGCTCCTACACTGACCCAATCTGTGCGATCTTCTCGCGATTGGCCCTCGTCGGAGTTGTTTGATGCTGTCTCTGCTGACTGAACATCCCCTGTTTTGCGCGTTGGTCCTGATCCTCCTCGATCTGGGCCTGTGGCGTCTGATCAGCTCCCATGGCAGTGAGTGGAAACTGCTGGTGCGAGTGCTGATTTTCAGCTTGTTCAGCGTGCTGCTGTTCAACGAAGGGCTCAACCCGATGGAGCCTGCGCCGTGGGCTGACAATGTGCCATTGCACTTGGCGGCGACCGGGTTGCAGATCGGCTGGTGGCTATTCGGTGCACGCACCCTGACGGTGTTGATTGGCGCGGTGATGATGCAGCGGGTCGGCCACACCGGGCGGCTGTTGCAGGACTTGCTCGGCGCGGTGATTTTCCTTATTGCGATCATTGCGGCACTGGCTTATGTGCTGGATCTGCCGGTCAAAGGCGTGCTGGCAACGTCCGGTGCACTGGCGATCATCGTCGGCCTGGCCTTGCAGAGCACTTTGAGTGACGTGTTTTCCGGGATCGTCCTCAACACCACAAAGCCTTATCAACTGGATGACTGGATTTCCATCGACGGCACCGAGGGCCGGGTCACCGACATCGATTGGCGCGCCACGCGCCTGCAAACCAGTCAGGGCAGCATGGCAGTGATTCCCAACTCGCTGGCAGCCAAGGCCAAGATCATCAATTTCAGTCGGCCGAGCAACATGTTCGGCGTCGCGGTCAGCGTGCAGGTCAGCCCGCACGCGCGGCCCAACTCGGTAATCGATGCACTGGAACGGGCGATGCAGGGCTGTCGGCAACTGCTCGACACGCCAGCGCCAAGTGTCGCGCTGAAAAGCTCCAGTAGCACGGGGGCGGAGTACGAGATCAGTGGTTTCGTCGCCTCGATGGGTGAGAAGCGCGTGGTGCGCAATCAGCTGTTCGATCTGGCGTATCGGCACTTGCAGGCGTCCGGGGTCAATCTGCTGTCGAGTGAAGAAAGCAGTGCACCGACCAACCTGTCGCGGCCACGGGCGTTGCTCGACAGTTCGCCGATTTTCTCGACCCTGCGCCAGGAAGAGAAAGACACGTTCAGCCAGAACATGACCCTGCAAACCTTCCGGGCTGGCGAGACAATCCTTGAGGCGGGGGAGGTCAGCGATCACTTGTTCATTATTGAGTCGGGTGTGGTCACGGTGACGTTGACCCGCCATGGCGCACCGTTCGAGTCCGGACGCATGGGCCCCGGCGAAGTCATCGGCGAGGCGGGCATTCTTTCCGATTCCTCGGTGCCGGCGAAGTTTGCCGCGAAGACCTTCTGCGCCCTGTACCGCATCGAGAAAACGTACCTCAAACCGTGCCTCGACGCCCGTCACGACATCAACGACGCGATGAAAGCCTTGCTCGACTACCGCTTGCACAAGGCGCAATCCCTGACCGAGGAAGCGCCAGTGGTGGTGGCGAAAAAAGGCTTCCTGCAATGGCTGCGCAATCGCGCCTGAGCCTTATGCGTTGTAGCCGGCGAGTTTCTGTTCCAGATGCAGGCGCACTTGCGGCCACTCGTCGTCGATGATGCTGAACCGTACCGAGTTGCGCTTGCGCCCGTCCGGCATGATCCGTTCGTGGCGGACGATGCCTTCCTGCTGCGCGCCGAGGCGCAGGATTGCGTTGCGTGACTTCTGGTTGTTCTCGTCGGTGGTGAATTGCACGCGCACGCAATCGAGCACCTCGAAGGCGTGGCGCAGCATCAAGTATTTGGCTTCGGTGTTGACGAAGGATTTCTGCCTGCTCGCCGAGATCCAGCTGCTGCCGATTTCCAGTTTTCGATTGAGCGGGTCGATCTTCCAGAAACGCGTGGATCCGATCACTTCGCCGCTGTCCTTCAAGGTGATGGCAAACGGCAGCACCGTGCCGGCATCACGGCCGTCGAGGGCTTTTTTCAGGTAGCTGTCGACGGTAGTCGCGGACGGTACGACGGTCACGGTGAGGTTCCACAACTCGCCGTCAGCGGCAGCGCGCACCAGTGCATCGGCGTCCGAGTATTGAAGCGGGCGCAGGACAATACCCTGGCCTTGCAGTGTGGTGTGCATGGAAGACGGCTCTCGACAGTTCGGGCAAAGGCGAGCGCCTATTACGCCGTAGCGGCCATATCCGATGCAACCAGCACAGTGATCGCAAGGTCACAATTTTCACATGCCACGGGCAGGAGTCTCAGCCGATGAAAAACCTGCGAATCGCCACGTTCAACGTCAATGGCCTGCGCGCACGGCTGCCGAATCTGCTGGAGTGGCTCAAGCGCGAGCAACCGGACATCGTCTGTCTGCAAGAGCTGAAGTCGCTGGACAGCGCCTTTCCCGCTGCCGAGCTGGAGGCCGCCGGTTATGGCGCGATCTGGCACGGCCAGGCTTCATGGAATGGCGTGGCGATTCTTGCCCGTGACGCGCAACCGCTGGAGAGCCGGCGCGGCTTGCCGGGCGATCCCGACGACAAGCACAGCCGTTACCTGGAAGCGGCGGTGCACGGTGTGCTGGTTGGTTGCCTGTACCTGCCCAACGGCAATCCGCAGCCGGGGCCGAAATTCGATTACAAACTGGCGTGGTTCGAACGGTTGATCAGCTACGCAAAGGACCTGCAAGCCAGCGATCACCCGGTGGTGTTGGCCGGCGATTACAACGTGGTGCCCACTGACATGGATATCTACAACACCCGTTCATGGCTCAAGGATGCGCTGCTGCAACCCGAAAGCCGTGAGTGTTATCAACGATTGCTGGACCAGGGCTGGACCGATTCGCTGCGGCATCTGTATCCCGAAGACCGCCTCTACACCTTCTGGGATTATTTCCGCCAACACTGGCAAAGCAATTCCGGCCTGCGCATCGACCATCTGCTGCTCAATCCAGCCCTGAGTCCGTATTTGCACGAGGCCGGCGTAGACGCCTGGGTGCGCAACGAACCGCACGCCAGCGATCATGCACCGACGTGGATTCGTATCGGTTCAAGGAAAAAACGCTAGAGGCGATTGGTGAAATCAATTGTCGAGAATAGTGCCTGATCCCGTATACATGGCGACCATCAACGCAGTGATCTGCGGCCCCATGCATAAGGACCGAGCAATGAGTGAGCCACGCCTGACGAATCCGAAGCTGTACCTGCAACGCCTGGGTTTCGACGCACCACCGGCGCCGACCCTGGAAACGTTACGCCAGTTGCAGTTGCGCCATACCGGCGCCTTTCCTTTCGAAAACCTGTCGACTATCAGCGGCGCGTCAGTGCCGATCGATCTGGCCTCGATCGAGCAGAAAGTCTTGCACGATGGCCGTGGCGGTTACTGCTACGAGCTCAATAATCTGTATTTCACCTTGCTCCTGGAATTGGGCTACGACGCGCAGGCCATCAGCGGTCGCGTGGTCATGAATCAGCCTGAAGGCACCTGGACGGCGCGGACTCACCGCTTGAGTCTGGTCACCCTTGATGGCGTGCGCTACATCACCGACGTCGGCTTCGGCGGCATGGTGCCGACGGCACCGCTGGTCCTCGATACCGAGGCCGAGCAAGCCACTCCGCACGAACCCTATCGCATCGAAAAACAAGCCGATGGCTACATGTTGCGCGCCAAGGTGGCCGGGGAGTGGCGCTCGATGTATCTGTTCGATCTGCAACGCCAGGAAGACATCGATTACACCATCGGCAACTGGTACGTCTCGACGCACGCCGATTCGCCTTTCGCTCAGCGCCTGATGGTTGCGCGTACTGGTGATGGCTGGCGCAAGACCTTGAACAACGGCAGCTTTGCCATCCATCGCATGGGCGCTGATAGCGAGCGGCGTGAATTGACCAGCATCGATGAGCTGATCAATGTGCTGACGACGGAGTTCGATCTGCACGTTCCGGACCAGCCGTCAGTACGCCGCGCGTTTGAACGACTGATCGTGCCGGCCTGAAGCCTACGGTTTGGCTTCGGGTTCGAGAACCCGGCGGATTTCACCGATGGCTGCCGAAAGTTTTCTTTCCAGGCTCTTCAGGTCGGTGGCAGTAATGCCTTGCTTGAATTGACCGGAATGGGCAGTTGAGTCGACCTGTTCCGGTTTGCCCGTATTGAGCAGGGCATGGCGCAGGGTGTTGTTGATCACCGTCTGATAACCGAACCCTTCGTTCTCGGCTTGCGTGCGTGCGGCTTCAATGACCGCGTCGTCCAGCATGATGGTGATGCGGGTTTTCCCTTTGTTTGACGCCACTGCACCGCGTTTGCCCTGAGAAAAGTCATATTCGTCTTTCATCGATCAAGCCTCCTGAAAATATTCGTGACGTTCGCTCGGTGTGGCGAGACGTGCGGAAATAACTCGAACGACATTCACTTCGCGGTAACTGTACGCAACGACCAATAAGCGTCCCTTGCCATCGAGGCCGAGGGTGATCCAGCGTTGTTCGTCATGGTCGTTGTCCTCAATCGTGAGCGCGCGTTCGTCGTGGAAGACCGATTCCGTTTCGGCGAGGCTCAGCCCTTTGTGCTTGAGTTTGTTGGCTGCGTTCTTGCTCTTGTCGTACTGAATGTCGAAGGACTTCATTATGCATACTTTATATGTATAAAAAACAGCGCGACGGTACCGTCGGTCGCCATGAACACTTCAGCCTAGTTGTGCATGGACGGTAGACAGAAAGGGATGTGTTGCCGGATTTGTGGGCGATGGAAGCACCGGGATAGAAGGTTGGGTGGCTACCTATCCATTATGTGACTGATAAGTTGTATACAACTCTATGGACATTTGTCCCGAGTATTGAATACAGTGTGCGCATAACAAAAACCAGGGAACCCCCCACCATGAAAACGCCCCATGTTTCACACCAACGGCCCGAGGACGAGAATCTCGGGGTCGGCGCGAATATGGCTTACGGCCTGCAACATGTTCTGACCATGTATGGCGGTATCGTCGCGGTGCCACTGATCATCGGTCAGGCTGCCGGGCTGTCGCCGGCGGACATTGGTTTGTTGATTGCTGCTTCATTGTTTGCGGGGGGGCTGGCGACGTTGCTGCAAACCCTGGGTCTACCGTTTTTTGGCTGTCAGTTGCCGCTGGTACAGGGCGTATCGTTCTCCGGCGTGGCAACCATGGTTGCGATCGTCAGCAGTGGCGGGGAGGGCGGTTTCCAGTCGGTGCTGGGCGCGGTGATTGCGGCCTCGCTGATAGGGTTGTTGATCACTCCGGTGTTCTCGCGAATCACCAAGTTCTTCCCCCCATTGGTCACCGGTATTGTGATCACTACCATCGGCCTGACGCTGATGCCGGTGGCCGCACGCTGGGCCATGGGTGGCAATAGCCATGCGCCGGACTTTGGCAGCATGCAGAACATCGGTCTGGCGGCAGTGACGCTGGTGCTGGTGCTGCTGCTGAGCAAGGTCGGCAGCAGCACCATCTCGCGGTTGTCGATCCTGTTGGCCATGGTGATCGGCACGGTGCTGGCGGTGTTCCTCGGCATGGCGGATTTTTCCGGCGTTACCACCGGGCCGATGTTCGGCTTCCCGACACCGTTCCATTTCGGTATGCCGACCTTCCACTTCGCGGCAATCCTGTCGATGTGCATCGTGGTCATGGTGACCCTGGTGGAAACCTCGGCGGACATTCTGGCGGTCGGTGAAATCATCGGCACCAAGGTCGACTCCAAGCGTCTGGGCAACGGCCTGCGCGCAGACATGCTGTCGAGCATGTTTGCGCCGATCTTCGGTTCGTTCACCCAGAGTGCCTTCGCCCAGAACGTCGGTCTGGTGGCGGTGACCGGGATCAAGAGCCGTTATGTGGTCGCCACTGGCGGTGTCTTCCTGGTGATTCTCGGTCTGCTGCCGTTCATGGGCCGGGTGATCGCGGCGGTGCCGACTTCGGTACTCGGCGGCGCCGGTATCGTGCTGTTTGGCACGGTGGCGGCGAGTGGTATTCGCACGCTGTCCAAAGTGGACTATCGCAACAACGTCAACCTGATCATCGTCGCCACCTCGATCGGTTTCGGCATGATCCCGATTGCCGCACCGAACTTCTACGATCACTTCCCGAGCTGGTTCGCGACCATTTTCCATTCGGGTATCAGTTCGTCGGCGATCATGGCGATCCTGCTCAATCTGGCGTTCAACCACTTCACCGCAGGCAACTCGGACCAACAGTCGGTGTTTGCGGCAGCGGAAGAGCGGACCCTGCGTTATCGCGATCTGGCCGCGCTGCGTGAAGGCGATTACTTCAGCGACGGCAAACTGCATGACTGCGATGGCAACGAAGTGCCGGTGATCGAACCTGATGATCACGACCACGGGCATGGTGCGCCGAAGGCGCAGGTGAAAAGCAGCGAGCATGTCTGACCGCTGCTGTTAAATGAAAAAGGGCCGACCTGTTAAACAGATCGGCCCTTTTTCATTTCGAGATCAAAAGATCGCAGCCTTCGGCAACTCCTAAAGGGATCGGTGTTCTGCGATTTTTTGATCTTTTCAAGCGCCCACAAAAAAGCCCCTGAATCTTTCGATTCAGGGGCTTTGCTATTTGGCTCCACAACCTGGACTCGAACCAGGGACCCAATGATTAACAGTCATTTGCTCTACCAACTGAGCTATTGCGGAATTGGTGCGTATGTTACTGATTCAAAAAGAGAAGTCAAGCATCGGTTATGAAAATAAGTGATTCTGCGGGACGGGCGGTGGTTTATCCGCGATTGGCGGTTACCAGAACCGCATCAGAGGTCTACCATGGCCGCCCGGAAGTGGTCACACGCGCTGCCGGCCATTCGCCGAAAAGGTACGCGCCATGAATCACCCAATCTGTAAATCTCGCAACAGCGTGGTGCTCGCATGAGCATCGCGCAGATCAGCCTGCCCAAAGGCGTCGGTCCACACGCCGAAAAACTCTTCGATGCAATCACTCAGGCCAGCACGGCTGAAGAGCTGAACCGCGCGGGCGGCAAAGCTGAAGGGTTTGTTCTCGGTCTTGAAAGCACCAAGGCAATCAAGAGTCAGATCGCCGAATCGCTCTACGTCGCCTATGACGATGCCGCCAGTCAGCGAGCGAGCGAACTGGCTTAACTGCCGAAGGTGATGGTGCCCAGCATCAGTTTGGCGTAGGCCGCGGTCGCGGCCAGTTGCACCAGCCACAGGACCAGTCCCCCGAGGAAGACGCCAGCGGCAACTTGCAGCACCAGGCTTTTTTCACGTTTGGCCGAAGCGCGGGGGATGAAATCATCCAGATCGTCACGGTCGGCGCGCAGGTTGTCGTTTTTCATTTGGTTTCTCGTCAAGCTCGCAGGTTTTCTCATAACCTGTGGGAGCGAGCCTGCTCGCGAATGCGGTGGGTCAGTCGCCATCATTGTTGGCTGACAAAACGCTTTCGCGAGCAGGCTCGCTCCCACAGTGAGGAGTTGTTTGCAGTTTAGAGGGTGTAGAGCAGTTTCCGTGACGAATAAAAAAACGGGAAGCCCTCAGGCTTCCCGTTTTTCATCATGCGGCGATATCAGATGACCTGAACGATCGCGTCTGTCACAGCCTTGATGTTGCTCTGGTTCAGCGCGGCCACGCAGATACGGCCGGTGTCCAGCGCATAGATGCCGAACTCGTTGCGCAGGCGGTGCACCTGTTCGGTGGTCAGGCCGGAGTAGGAGAACATGCCGCGCTGACGACCGACGAAGCTGAAGTCGCGACCCGGTGCTTTCTCTGCCAGCAGGCTGACCATTTGCTCACGCATGCCGCGAATGCGCAGACGCATTTCCGCCAGCTCGGCTTCCCACTGAGCACGCAGTTCCGGGCTGTTCAACACAGCGGCGACGATGCTTGCGCCGTGGGTCGGCGGGTTGGAGTAGTTGGTGCGGATCACACGTTTGACCTGCGACAGCACGCGTGCGCTTTCTTCTTTCGATTCGCTGATGATCGACAGGGCGCCAACGCGCTCGCCGTACAGCGAGAACGACTTGGAGAACGAGCTCGATACGAAGAAAGTCAGGCCCGATTCAGCGAACAGGCGCACAGCAGCGGCGTCTTCGTCGATGCCATCGCCGAAACCCTGGTACGCCATGTCGAGGAACGGCACGTGACCTTTGGCCTTGACCACTTCCAGCACGTTGTTCCAGTCAGCCGGGCTCAGGTCGACGCCGGTCGGGTTGTGGCAGCAAGCGTGGAGGACAACGATCGAGCCATTTGGCAGGGCGTTGAGGTCTTCGAGCAGGCCGGCACGGTTCACGTCGTGGGTAGCGGCGTCGTAGTAGCGGTAGTTCTGCACCGGGAAACCGGCGGTTTCGAACAGCGCGCGGTGGTTTTCCCAGCTCGGGTCGCTGATCGCTACAACGGCGTTCGGCAGCAGTTGCTTGAGGAAGTCGGCACCGATTTTCAGTGCGCCGGTCCCGCCGACGGCCTGAGTGGTGATGACGCGACCGGCGCTGATCAGCGGCGAGTCGTTACCGAACAGCAGCTTTTGCACTGCCTGATCGTAGGCGGCGATGCCGTCGATCGGCAGGTAGCCACGGGAAGCGTGCTGAGCAGCGCGAACGGTTTCAGCTTCGATCACGGCGCGCAGCAGGGGAATTCGCCCCTCTTCGTTGCAGTAAACACCCACGCC
Source organism: Pseudomonas sp. NPDC087598 (assembly GCF_044743525.1). NCBI lineage: Bacteria > Pseudomonadati > Pseudomonadota > Gammaproteobacteria > Pseudomonadales > Pseudomonadaceae > Pseudomonas > Pseudomonas sp. NPDC087598. The sequence goes on from NZ_JBIUWQ010000054.1 coordinate 8,788, forward strand.
CAGGTTGACCTTGTCGGTCCGGGTATCGGCGTTGAATGCTTCGTTGAGGCCCAGGATTGGATCGCGGGGTGCCATTTCGACAGCGGAGAACAGGCTCATTATTACGGCGGCTCTGAATGGAGAGTGGAGGGACGTGTCGCGCTCCAGCCGATTGCACTAGAGCGGTGCACAAACGGGGAGCTAGTATAGAGGCCATCACTGAGCAATGGCGACAGGCGATTGGCCTTTCAGGCCAAGTTTTTCCGATTATTTCTCGACCGTTAGTCGCTTGGCCGTGTCAGAGTCTTTACCCGATGTAGGACGTTTGCCTTGAAAGGACAGGCAATCGCCACCACATTGAGCACAATCCAGGTTTTTTCTTGCGCGACATCGGTCGTTTGCGGTCGTCCCCGTGGTGCTCCGCTTTGCTCGGAGCGCCGCGATCCAGAGGTGTATATGTCCGAATTCCAGCTCGTCACCCGCTTCGAACCCGCCGGCGATCAACCGGAAGCCATTCGCCAATTGGTGGAAGGCATCGAGGCCGGGCTGGCGCACCAGACGCTGCTCGGTGTGACCGGTTCGGGCAAGACCTTCAGCATCGCCAATGTCATCTCGCAGATACAGCGGCCGACACTGGTGCTGGCGCCGAACAAGACCCTGGCCGCGCAACTGTATGGCGAGTTCAAGGCGTTCTTCCCGAACAACGCCGTCGAATACTTCGTTTCCTACTACGACTACTACCAGCCCGAAGCCTATGTGCCGTCGTCCGATACCTTCATCGAGAAGGACGCGTCGATCAATGACCACATCGAGCAGATGCGGCTGTCGGCGACCAAAGCGCTGCTTGAGCGCAAGGACGCGATCATCGTCACCACGGTGTCGTGCATCTACGGTCTGGGCAGCCCGGAAACCTATTTGAAGATGGTGTTGCACGTCGATCGCGGTGACAAACTCGATCAGCGTGCGCTGTTGCGGCGTCTGGCCGACCTGCAATACACCCGCAACGACATGGATTTTGCCCGCGCCACTTTCCGCGTACGCGGCGATGTGATCGATATCTATCCGGCGGAATCCGATCTGGAAGCGATCCGCATTGAACTGTTCGATGACGAGGTCGAGAGCATTTCCGCGTTTGACCCGCTGACCGGCGAAGTCATCCGCAAGATGCCGCGTTTCACCTTCTACCCGAAGAGCCACTATGTGACGCCCCGGGAAACCCTGCTCAACGCCATCGAACACATCAAAGTCGAGCTGCAGGAGCGCCTCGAATACCTGCGCAGCAACAACAAACTGGTGGAAGCCCAGCGTCTGGAACAGCGCACCCGTTTCGACCTGGAGATGATTCTCGAACTGGGCTACTGCAACGGCATCGAAAACTACTCGCGTTATCTGTCCGGACGCCCGGCCGGCGCCGCGCCGCCAACTCTCTACGATTATCTGCCGGCCGATGCCTTGCTGGTGATCGACGAATCCCACGTCAGCGTGCCGCAAGTCGGCGCGATGTATAAGGGCGACCGCTCGCGCAAAGAGACACTGGTCGAATACGGCTTCCGTCTGCCGTCGGCGCTGGACAACCGGCCAATGCGTTTCGACGAGTGGGAAGGGGTCAGCCCGCAGACCATTTTCGTTTCGGCGACGCCGGGTAACTACGAAGCCGAACACGCCGGGCGCGTGGTCGAACAAGTGGTGCGGCCGACCGGTCTGGTCGACCCGCAGGTTGAAGTGCGGCCGGCGCTGACCCAGGTCGATGACCTGCTCTCGGAAATCAGCAAGCGTGTGGCAGTCGAGGAGCGCGTGCTGGTGACCACGCTGACCAAACGCATGGCCGAAGACCTCACCGATTACCTCGCCGACCACGGCGTGCGCGTGCGTTATCTGCACTCGGACATCGATACCGTCGAGCGGGTTGAGATCATCCGCGACCTGCGCCTCGGCACTTTCGACGTGCTGGTGGGGATCAACCTGCTGCGTGAAGGTCTGGACATGCCGGAAGTGTCGCTGGTGGCGATTCTCGACGCAGACAAGGAAGGCTTCCTGCGTTCCGAGCGTTCGCTGATTCAGACCATTGGCCGCGCCGCGCGGAACCTCAATGGCCGGGCGATTCTGTATGCCGATCGCATGACCGGTTCGATGGAGCGGGCAATTGGCGAGACCGAGCGTCGGCGTGACAAGCAGATCGCCTTCAACCTCGAGAACGGCATCACCCCGAGAGGGGTGATCAAGGACGTCGCCGACATCATGGAAGGCGCCACCGTGCCGGGCTCGCGCAGCAAGAAGCGCAAGGGCATGGCCAAGGCCGCCGAGGAAAACGCCAAGTACGAAGCCGAACTGCGTTCGCCGAGCGAGATCACCAAGCGTATTCGTGCGCTGGAAGAGAAGATGTATCAGTTGGCGCGGGATCTGGAGTTTGAAGCGGCGGCGCAGATGCGTGATGAGATTGCCAAACTGCGCGAGCGCCTTCTGGCTGTTTGATTTGCGCCGGCTGGTCGGGCCTCATCGCGAGCAGGCTCGCTCCCACAGGGGATTTGTGAGCAACACAATTCCTATGTGGGAGCGAGCCTGCTCGCGAATGGCGGCAACGCGGTCTAATGAGACTCCCCAGCCTTAAGCCCCTCTGGCAATTTTTTAGTCAGCAGAATTGCCAGCATACTGATCCCCAGCGCAATCCCGACAAAGTGAAACGCATCGTTGTAAGCCATGATCGCCGCCTGCTGATGGACGATCTCACTCAGCTTGCCCAGCGCCGCCGTGTCACTGCCAAAGCGGTCGGTCATCGACGCCAGTCGCTCGGCCACCTGCGGATTGGTCGGCACCACCGCTTCACGCAAATAATCGAAGTAGGTCTTGGTCCGTGCATCCAGCAATGTCGCCAGCAGGGCAATGCCAATGGCGCCGCCGAGGTTACGCAGGATGTTGAACAGGCTCGACGCCGAACCGGCGTCCTGCGGCAGGATGTACGCCGTGGCGATCAGCGAGATGGTCACCATGATCAACGGCTGCCCCAGAGCGCGAATAATCTGGATCTGATTGAACTGCGGCCCGGCGAAATCCGGGTTGAGCACGCCTGAAGAAAAACTCGCCAAACCGAACAGGCCAAAGCCGATCGTGCACAACCATTTCGGTGAGACGAACTTCATCAGTTTCGGCACCAGCGGAATCAGAAACAGCTGCGGCACGCCCATCCACATGATCACTTCGCCGATCTGCAAGGCGTTGTAGTTCTGGATCTGCGCCAGATACAGCGGCAACAGATAGATCGAGCCGTACAACCCGACGCCCATGCCGAGGCTGGAAATACTCGACAGGCCGAAATTGCGATTGCGCAGGATGCCGAGGTTGATCAGCGGGTTGGGTTTGGAAATCTGCACAATCACAAAGGTGATCAGGCTCACCAGCGCAATACTGCCGAGCATCACGATCAGGTTCGATTCCAGCCAGTCCTTGCGATGACCTTCTTCGAGAAAAACCTGCAAGCAGCCGAGGCCAATCCCCAGCGTGAGAATGCCGGTGTAATCGGTGCTTTTCAGCAATTCCCAATGCGCTTCTTTCTTCTCCAGCCCGTACATCAGCCCGGCGATCATGATCAGCCCCGGCGGGATGTTGATGTAGAAGATGTATTCCCAGCCCCAGTTTTCCGTGAGCCAGCCGCCCAGCGTCGGGCCGATGGACGGTGCGAACGTGGCGGTCATGGCGAACATCGCCATGCCTTTGGCGCGATGGTGTTCGGGAAGTTTGATCAGCGTCAGGGTAAACGCCAGCGGGATCAGCGCGCCGCCGGTGAAGCCCTGCATGGCGCGGAAAACGATCATGCTTTCCAGGCTCCAGGCCATCGAGCAGAGCAGCGATGACACCAGAAAACCCAGTGACACCCATACCGCCAGTCGCCGCGCCGAGAGCAACTGCACCAGCCAGGCAGTCAGCGGGATCATGATGATTTCCGCGACCAGATAGGAGGTGGAAATCCACGAGCCTTCTTCCAGCGTCGCCGACAGTGCGCCCTGAATGTCCTTGAGCGAAGAGTTGGTAATCTGGATGTCGAGCACCGCCATAAAGGCGCCGAGCATCACGCTCATCACCGCAATCCAGTCCCGCCGGGTCGGCTCGCCGACCGGGCGGATCAGCGAATCACCGGCCATCGTCTGGGGCGTCTTTGATATTCACGGTGGCGGTGACCGACATGCCCGGACGGATTTTGCCGTGCAGCGGGTTATCAGCCTTGAAGGTCAGTTTCACCGGAATCCGTTGTACGACCTTGGTGAAGTTGCCGGTGGCGTTGTCCGGCGGCAACAGACTGAACTGCGCGCCGGAAGCGGCGAACAGGCTGTCGACCCGGGCTTCGATCGGTGTGTCGCCATAGGCATCAAAGGTCAGCTCGGCTTTCTGCCCGGGTTGCATGTGGCCGATCTGGGTTTCCTTGAAGTTGGCCTGCACCCAGATGTCTTCGTCCGGGACGATCGACAGCAGGTAGGCGCCGGCCTGCACCACCTGGCCGTTGCGCGCCGCACGCTGGCCGACGAGGCCACTGATCGGCGCGTGGATTTCGCTGCGCGTGAGGTTGAGTTCGGCTTGCGCAAGGTCGGCGCGGGCGTTGGCGATTTGCGCGTCGAGGCGTTTGATCTCGGCGCTCAGGGCATTGACCTGTTGCCGCTGACCTTGCGCGTCGGCCTGGGCCTTGGCCACTTGCGAGCGGGCAATGTGGGCGTCAGCGGAGAGGGTGGTCACGCGTTCTTCGGAAACGTAACCGGGTTTGCGCAAGGTTTCTGCCCGCGACAAGTCCATCTGCGAGCGGCCAAGCGTCGCTTGCGTGGTCGCCACTTGCGCATCGCTGGCGGCAATCAGGCTCGATTGTTGGGTGAGTTTGCTCTGTGCTTGCAGGCGCTCGGCTTCGCGGGTGGCGAGGGCCGCGTTGGCGCGATCGACGGCCAGGTGGAAATCATTGGGTTCAAGGCGCACCAGCAACTGGCCTTTTTCCACATGCTGATTGTCCTGCACCAGCACTTCGTCGATGCGTGCACTCAGTTGGCTCGACACACGGGTGATTTCGCCCTGGACATAGGCGTTGTCGGTGCTTTCATAAAAGCGTCCCTTGAAAAACCAATGGGCGAAGAAGCCCCCGGCGATCAACAGGACCAGCAGCAGGAAAATAAACAGGCGACGCTTGAGTTGAGCAGGCATGGGCAAACTGTAGTCGAGGAATTGTAAGGAAAGTTATCAGCAGGCGAATCTGGCATACAGCCGATAAACGGTAAATGCCGTCTGTTGATATTCGGCCATTCACCACGGTCTATGGGCGTTCCAGCCGCAAACTTGGCTTAAATGCCCTGCCCGCTGGAGCGGGGCGGGTGTCGCCTGTTACCATTCGCCGCTTGATTGTTTTGCTTTTCATTCTTTTCGAGACATGCCATGACCACCGTCCGCACTCGCATCGCGCCATCGCCTACCGGGGACCCCCACGTAGGTACCGCTTACATCGCATTGTTCAACTACTGCTTTGCCAAGCAGCATGGCGGTGAGTTCATCCTGCGCATCGAAGACACCGACCAGTTGCGTTCGACTCGCGAGTCCGAACAGCAGATCTTCGACGCCCTGCGCTGGTTGGGTATCGACTGGAGCGAAGGCCCGGACGTCGGCGGCCCGCACGGCCCTTATCGCCAGAGCGAGCGTGGCGACATCTATCAGAAATACTGCCAGCAACTGGTCGACATGGGCCACGCGTTCCCATGCTTCTGCACCGCTGAAGAACTCGATCAGATGCGCGCCGAGCAAATGGCTCGCGGCGAAACCCCACGCTACGATGGCCGCGCGCTGCTGCTGTCGAAAGAAGAAGTCGCGGCCCGTCTGGCAGCCGGCGAACCGCACGTAATCCGCATGAAAGTGCCGAGCGAAGGCGTTTGCGTGGTGCCGGACATGCTGCGCGGCGATGTCGAGATCCCGTGGGATCGCATGGACATGCAAGTACTGATGAAGACCGACGGTCTGCCGACGTACTTCCTCGCCAACGTGGTCGACGACCACCTGATGGGCATCACCCACGTACTGCGTGGCGAAGAATGGCTGCCATCGGCACCGAAACTGATCCTGCTTTATGAGTACTTCGGCTGGGAACAACCTGAGCTGTGCTACATGCCGCTGCTGCGTAACCCGGACAAGAGCAAGCTGTCCAAGCGCAAGAACCCGACCTCGGTAACCTTCTACGAGCGCATGGGCTTCATGCCGGAAGCGATGCTCAACTACCTCGGCCGCATGGGCTGGTCGATGCCGGACGAGCGCGAGAAGTTCTCGCTGCAGGAAATGGTCGACAACTTCGACCTCAAACGTGTTTCCCTCGGCGGGCCGATCTTCGACATCGAGAAACTGTCGTGGCTCAACGGCCAGTGGCTGCGTGATCTGCCGGTGGAAGAGTTCGCCAGCCGTTTGCAGACCTGGGCGCTGAACCCGGAATACATGATGAAGATCGCGCCGCTGGTGCAGGGCCGGGTTGAAACCTTCAGCCAGGTTGCACCGCTGGGTGGGTTCTTCTTTGCTGGTGGCGTCAATCCGGATGCCAAGCTGTTCGAATCGAAGAAGCTTTCGGGCGATCAGGTTCGCCAGTTGATGCAACTGATTCTGTGGAAGCTGGAAAGCCTGCGTCAGTGGGAAAAGGACAACATCACCGCGACGATTCAGGCAGTGGTCGAATCCCTCGAGCTAAAGCTGCGTGATGCCATGCCGCTGATGTTTGCCGCGATTACCGGGCAGGCGAGTTCGGTGTCGGTGCTCGACGCGATGGAAATCCTCGGGCCGGACCTGACCCGTTATCGCCTGCGTCAGGCCATTGACCTGCTGGGCGGTGTGTCGAAGAAAGAAAACAAAGAGTGGGAAAAGCTGCTGGGCGCTATCGCTTAAGCACGCCTGACTCTGCAGGAACAACCGAAGGCCGGGATCTTTTGATTCTGGCCTTCGGCGTTTTTCCCCCCGAATTTACGGGGGAGGGCGGTAAGTGATTGTTATGCCGACGAAAAATTTTGAAATTTTTCAAAAATAAGTTTGACAGGCTTTCGATACGCCCTTAAGATTCGCCCCGTCCTCAGCGATGACATCAACGATGAGGGGCTATAGCTCAGCTGGGAGAGCGCCTGCATGGCATGCAGGAGGTCAGCGGTTCGATCCCGCTTAGCTCCACCAATTTTACAAGTTCAAGGTCTGGCCACACCGGCCTTGAATCGATCAGATCTCAGCACTGATCAGTTGTATAGAAGGTTTGTGTCCCCTTCGTCTAGTGGCCTAGGACACCGCCCTTTCACGGCGGTAACAGGGGTTCGAGTCCCCTAGGGGACGCCACGATTACCCGCTCTGCGGGATTTTATAAGGGTCATTCAATTATTGAATGACCCTTTTGTTTGTCTGGCGTTTGGCCAAATCTCCTTTTTCCTTACACTGTGCTTCAGACCAGCGGTCATATCCTTGACTTGCAGAATATTATTATGCGAATAATATTCTAGTCGTAATATTCGGAGGCAACGATGAACGATAAAAAAGCTCAAACCCGCGAACGCATCCTCAAGGCTGCCAGCGCTGCGCTGATCCAGCGGGGCCCGGCAGACCCAAGCGTGGGCGAAGTGATGGGTGCGGCCGGCCTGACTGTTGGCGGCTTCTACGCGCACTTCGAAAGCAAGGACGCAATGATGCTCGAAGCGTTCAAGCAGTTACTGGGTCGCCGCCGCGACTTGATCGCCGATATGGATGCCGAACTGACTGGTGAAGAACGCCGTGCGCTGGTCGCCGCGTTCTACCTGTCGCGCAAGCACCGGGATTCCAGCGAAGCGGCGTGCCCGATTCCGGCATCTATCGGTGAGTTGGGACGTTTGCCGGAGTCTTTCCGTCTGGCGCTCAACGAACACCTGGAATTGATGATTGCGCAGTTGGCGTCCAGCCCTGAGGACACCGACAAAGCCTTGGCCGACGTGGCCTTGATGGTGGGTGGTCTGGCACTCGCAAGAGCGCTTGGCCCTGGAGATTTGTCTGATCGATTGCTGCGCGCAGCCAAGTCGGCGGTGCGTTGACCTGAAGGCAACACGCCTGAGGAGAGAGCGATGAACACGTTGAAGTGGATTCGTGGCGTTAATGGCACCTTGGGCTGGATTGCACCGAAACAGGTAGCAAGCAAAATGCGTCTGGCGTTCATGACGCCGCGCGCCTTGCCTCTGCGGGATTGGGAATTGCCGTTGCTGGCCAATTCCGAACGGATCACGTTGCGCTTTGGTTTATCGGCGCTGCGCTGGGGGCAAGGCCCGACCGTGCTGCTGATGCACGGGTGGGAAGGGCGACCCACGCAGTTCGCTTCGTTGATCACGGCATTGGTCGACGCTGGCTATACCGTCGTCGCCCTTGATGGTCCGGCCCACGGCAGCTCGCCGGGACGTGAGGCCAATGTCGTCCTGTTCGCCCGAGCCATGCTCGAAGCCGCTGCCGAACTGCCGCCATTGCAAGCCGTCATCGGCCACTCCATGGGCGGTGCCAGTGCGATGCTCGCTGTGCAATTGGGCTTGCGCACCGAAACCCTTGTCAGCATTGCCGCTCCTGCCCGCATTCTTGGCGTATTGCGTGGTTTTGCGCGCTACGTGGGGATGCCGCCGAGAGCGCGTTCAGCGTTCATTCGTCAGGTCGAGCGGGATGTCGGCATGCGCGCCGCGACTCTCGACGTCGCCCACTATCAACTGGACATGCCCGGTCTGATCGTACACGCCGAGGACGACAACTTTGTCTCGGTCAAAGAATCGCAATTGATCCACGAATCCTGGTTCGACAGCCGTTTGCTGCGCCTCGAAAGCGGTGGCCACCAGCGCGTCCTGGCTGACCCCCGGGTGATTGATGGCGTGTTATCACTGCTGGCCGGCCGTAGCCTTCAGGCGCGCCAATCGGCGTGAGCTCCGTTACACTGCCTCGGTTGAATAATTGACCGGGAGTGGGGCATGGGCTGGGATCGGGCAACGCCGTTTACCATTGATCTGCAAGTGGGCGCCGAGGACATCGACGGGCTGGGCCACGCAAACAACGCGGTCTACGTGACCTGGCTCGAACGCTGCGCCTGGCGGCATTCGCAGCGTCTGGGGCTGGATCTGGTCGAGTACCGGCGCCTGGATCGGGCGATGGCGGTGGTGCGCCACGAAATCGATTATCTGGCCGCTGCCTATGAAGGCGACGAGCTGCAGTTGGCGACCTGGATCGTCGATTGGGACCAGCGTCTGAAAATGACCCGGCATTTCCAGCTCAAGCGTCCAAGCGACAACGCCACGCTGCTGCGTGCACAAACCACGTTTGTCTGCATCGAATTGTCCACCGGCAAACCCAAGCGCATGCCGGCCGAATTCATCGAAGGCTACGGCCCCGCGATCCAGCCCTCAGAATCTGCCCAAATCTAAACTAATGTAGGAGTGAGCCTGCTCGCGATAGCGGTGTGTCAGCCAAAACAGGCCTCACTGACACATCGCTATCGCGAGCAGGCTCACTCCTACAAGGGATCTGCGGTTTTTCTCGTAATCCAGTAAACTGCCGCACGTTTTTTCCTCAAGTAGTGTTTTCCCCATGCAAATTGCTCTGGCGCCCATGGAAGGGTTGGTCGACGACATCCTGCGCGACGTGCTGACCCGCGTTGGCGGCATCGATTGGTGCGTGACCGAATTCATCCGGGTCAACGATCAATTGCTCACGCCGGCTTACTTCCACAAGTTCGGCCCGGAGCTGCTCAACGGCGCCCGCACCCGATCCGGTGTGCCGCTGCGTGTGCAATTGCTCGGTTCCGACCCGGTGTGCCTGGCGGAAAACGCGGCGCTTGCATGCGAACTCGGCTCTGAAGTGATCGACCTCAACTTCGGCTGCCCGGCCAAGACCGTCAACAAGTCTCGTGGCGGCGCGGTCCTGCTCAAGGAGCCCGAGCTGCTCAATCAGATCGTCGAGCACGTGCGGCGTGCCGTACCGGCGCACATTCCGGTCACCGCGAAGATGCGCCTGGGCTTCGACAGCCCGGACGGTTCGCTGGTCTGCGCAACGGCGCTGGCCGAGGGCGGCGCCGAACACATCGTGGTTCACGCACGGACCAAAATGGATGGCTACAAACCGCCGGCGCACTGGGAGTGGATTCCACGTGTGCAGGATGTGGTCAAGGTGCCGGTGTTCGCCAACGGTGATATCTGGAGTGTCGAAGACTGGCGCCGTTGCCGTGAAATCAGCGGCGTCGAAGACATCATGCTCGGTCGCGGTCTGGTCTCACGACCCGATCTGGCCAAACAGATCGCTGCCGCACGCGCTGGCGAAGAGGTCGTCGAGATGACCTGGGCCGAGCTGCTGCCGCTGATTCAGGACTTCTGGTTACAGGCCAAGGCGCAGATGACCGTCCGCCAATCGCCGGGTCGTCTGAAGCAATGGCTGGCCATGCTGACGCGCAATTATCCCGAAGCCACCGAGCTGTTCACCGTCCTGCGCCGCGAGACGGAACCGGATCAGGTCTCGCGTCTGCTCGGTCTGCCGGTTGCCGAAGCGGCCTGAAAAAAATCTGCAAACAGTCTCTTGAAAACATTTCAGCGGTCCCTATCTAAGGGTTACGCGATGCCGAATTCGGGTCGCGGAGACAGAAAACCTTGCTGATTGTTTTCAGGAGATTTGAACCATGAGTACTGCATTTTCCCTCGCGCCACTGTTCCGTTCCTCGGTAGGTTTCGACCGTTTCAACGACCTGTTCGAAACCGCCTTGCGCAATGAGCCAGGCAGCACCTATCCACCCTACAACGTCGAAAAACACGGTGACGATCAATACCGTATCGTCGTAGCCGCTGCCGGTTTCCAGGAAGAAGACCTGGACCTGCAAGTCGAGAAGGGTGTGCTGACCATCAGTGGCGGCAAACGTGATGCCAACGAAGGTGTGACCTTCCTGCATCAGGGCATCGCCCAGCGTGCTTTCAAGCTGTCCTTCCGTCTGGCCGATCACATCGAGATCAAGGCCGCCGACCTCAGTAACGGTCTGCTGAGCATCGACCTGTTGCGGGTGATCCCGGAAGAAGCGAAAGCCAAACGCATCCCGATCAACGGGACGCAGAAACCGGCTCTGCAGCACTGAGTCACTGGCAGACGAACACACGTCTGAACAGCGACTGATCTGCAGAACAAAGGCCCCGATACGTCGGGGCCTTTTTTGTGCGCGCAGGAAAACCCGATGCAGTGTTTGCCGCTGCTGTCCCGGCTCTTTACAATCCGCGCAGTTTTGCCGACCCCATTCCTTATCGGTCGGCCTGGAGCCTTTTTCATGGACGAGATTCAACAGCGCTGGCTGTGCGCCCTGTCTGCGCCAATGGCGGCGCTCAATCCTGGAGCCGGGTATGACGATCCGGCGTTCTGCGACGACGACTACATTGATCTGAAGGACAGCTGGGGCATCGACAACCGGCAGCAGTTGTTCGACATGATCGAGCGCATGGCCGACCACGGCCATGCCACGCACCTCGCAGAGGCCTATCTGGCGTGGCAGCGTCGTCTGCCGAGCGAGTGGCGAGCCTTGCTCGACAGGCTGGAGCCCCGTGAACGCATTCTGCATGAGTTTGCCAGTCGCACTTTTGGCAGCTGTGGCCCGGGTGGCATCTTGTCCTGGGACTACGGGCGGATGGGGTTTCTCCTGCGTTGCGCGGTGCGTAACCAGTGGATCGATCTGGCCGAGAGTAATTGGCTGCACAGTCGTCTGGCCGTCAGAGCGCAATACCATTACGGCAGTTGGATGGCTTACTTCAATGGCTTCCTGGTCGGCCGCACCTTCTGGTCATGCCTGAGCAAGTCTGACGATGAGCTGGCGTTCGAACTGGATCGCCAGGGGCAGAGTTCGCACAACCTGCTGATTGCCCGTGGACTCGACCGGAACATCCCGCAGTTCCTCGCTGACTTGCCCTGGCAGATAGAACTGGATCTGTCGCAACGTCCCGAATCGCTCAAGGAGTTCGACTGGTCATGAGTTGCTGGATTCATCTGGGCATCGAGCCCACTACCGACGAAACCCTGATTCGCGATGCATACCGGGCCCGCCTGCCGGCGCATCATCCAGAGACCGATCCGCAAGGTTTTCAAGCGCTGCGCATGGCTTACGAAAACGCCCTGCGGCTGGCGCGTGATGAAGAGGAAGAAGAGCCGGAGGTGTTCGAAGAGCCGGAACCCGCCGTTGTCGAGGTGCCGCAGGCCTTCGTGGATTTTTGCGAGTTACTGGACGACCGCGCGCGGCGCTTCGACTTCAACGCTTGGCAGGCGTTTGTCCGATCACTCGATCAATTGTCCCTGGAGGCCCTCGAAGACCTCAGTTGGGGTTTGTACCATCGGCTGGCCGACGCTGGACCGTTGTCTTATCGTTGCGCGAATCTGCTGGCCCGGCGCATGGCTTGGGACCAGCAACTGCTGGATCTGTCGTTTGCTGACGCGCAGTCTGTGGAAGCCTTTCTGCAACGGCTGAAGACGGGCGATCCGTTCGACACGACCCTGATGAACACCTGGCCCGAGGCGGTGCAGATCGAATCGCTTTGGTATGCGCGCAGCCTCGACTTCATCTTCGCCCAGCGCCCGCTCGATGAGTTCGCCGACTTCGCCAGTCAGCACACGTGCCAGGCATTGCCCAGCGACGACGCGTACAGCAAGCGCCTGTTGACCCAGTTCGTTCAGGCGGGCATCGCTGGACCCGGCCTGTTGCAGATATGTGTCGAGCAGCAGGCGGCAAACCCCGACGATGTCGACTGGCTGTACTTGCTGGCCTGCCAGAGCAGTCTGTCGGGGCTGGATGATCAGGCGTTGCCGTGCTGGATTCGGCTCTGGCAGGAACATCGTCATCCAAAGGCCGAAAGCCATTTGATGGCGTTGTGTGCAGAGCGCCAACCGGACGTGCTGCCCTTGCTGATTCAGGCCTTTGATTGTGGGCTGCCGTTCACTGCCTGGCCGAGTGATCCGGGCCACGTCAGCCAACAATATGGCAGCCCCTCACAGCGCCCCGAAACCCTGACGCGCTGGTTGGGCATCGGTCGCATCGAGCTGCAAGGATTGGCCAAGGCTTTTGTCGATTGGCGTATGCACGACGATGAGCTGCCGTTATTGCCACTGTTGCTTGGCAGTCATGACGACGCCAGATTGCAACGACTGTACCGGCATGCCTGGGCGCTTCATCGCGGTGACGTGCCGTTGTTGCAGCAGATGCTCGACGAACCCCAGCCGGTGGATGCTCTCGAGGCGCTGGTGCTGAGTGGATTCAAGTATCAGGCCGAACAGCATGTGCGCTGGCTGACCCAAGCGCCGATCCCATTGGCGATGAACGCCTGGGTCGATGCAGGCGCGGATTCGCCAGCACTGCCCGACGCCCTGAAAGAAGATCCGCCGCACAGCCTCTGCCGCCTCTGGTTACGTCGCTTGCGCCCGTACAGCCGCGCCGCCCTCGAGCGCATTGGCGAAGACTTCAAACTGAATGATTCGCGCGCCAGCACCGATCTGTCGGAACTGGCGTTGTTGCTGCAACTGAGTCAGCGCGACGTGCTGTTGCCGCCGTCGGGGGCAGGAGAGGCGCTGTGGCAATGGCATGCGCAAACCGTATTGTTGCTGGCCTTGCTCGGGCAACCGGAACGTTGCTTGTCACTGACCGACGCGGCGCTGTTGGAGCAATTGGCTTTCAACCCGTCGCACCCACTCAGCCGCTTGCAGCCGCTGTTGCAGCGATTGCTGCGTGAGCAAGGTAACTGCGAGGGTCTGCTCGGTTTCCTGCAAACCGAGGATCCGGTGCATGCGCTGCTCGCACGGGAAATGTGCGGTGTGCAGGAAGCACTCGACAGCCTGCGCTTGTTGAGCAATGACCGCCTATTCGAGTGCATGCGCAGCGATCTGAGTGCGTTCGATGATGACCTGTTAGGGCGGATGCTCCTGACGGCAGTGTTCTATCACTGCGGATTGTTTGACGCCAAACAGCGGCGCTTCCTGCTCGACAGGATCACCGAAATCGTCAATCCCCAGGATTGGTTCGACGGCTTCCGCCACAGCTTGATCAAGGGCGAGCCGACGCGACCGCCACGTCAGGCGCTCGAGGATGAAGGCGTCAACGACGTCGATGGGTTTTACCTGGCTCTGGATGTGCTCAAGGATCTGGTGCAGTACGGCAACGCTGGCGTGCCACGGCAGAAAACCCTGATGCGCCTTCAGCGAGCCAAGGACGATACGCAGAACGGGCTCGGTTCGCGGTTTGCCTTCAGTGCCTTGCTGTCGTGGTCGGAACGGTTGCTGCTGGCAAAGGCTGACACGCGTGCGGCCCCGGCTACCGCGTTCTGGCGGTTGGGCACACGGCTGGGGCGTGAGGCATTTGTCGGGCAGGTGATCGGCATCGTGCTGCTCACGCCGCTGCTGGGATTGTTCAGCGGCTCAATGTTTTCCGCCGGTGTTGTGCTGGTGCTGGCAGTGGCGCTGTTGCTCAGCGCCATATTGCGACGCCTGCATGACATGGGCCGAGGTTTGCCGACCTTTCTGATTCTCGCGGGTCTGACCCCGGTTCTGCCGTTTCTGCCGTTGCTGCTGTTCGGTTTTCCCGGGGAGAAACTGCCCAACCGCTATGGCGTACCACCGGAGAGTTTCCGTGAAGACCCGTTGTCCGGTGGCTTGCAGGCCGCTTTGCGCCGGCTCATCGGCTAGAGGCGCCATTCATCCAGCGCGTCGTTGAGCTGTGTGCGGTGGCTGGCGATCTCTGCCGATTGCTGGTCACCGAGCACGCGCGTGAAGCTGTACAGCCATTCGGCAATTTGCTCGCGTTCGTCGCCGAGGCTCTGCATCCACGCACGTTCCAGCCGCGCCAGCAACGTGCGGTTGGGCAAGGCATCGCGCGGGTGGACCTTGAGCGTGGCGAGCCGGTCATGGCTGTTTTTTCGTGCCTGTTCGTCGAGCCCGGTGGGGCTGCGGTCGATGCTGTGGCTGTGCCGCGCACGTGTTTCCAGCAGCGTCACGTCAACTTCGAGCAGGCCATTGATGTCGTAACTGAAGCGTACATCCAGTTGCTGGATGTGATCGGTGGGCATCAGCGCGACATCGAAAGCGTCGATGAAAATGTTGTCGCGTACCCACGGCCGTTCGCCCTGATACACCGCAATGCGGATTTTTTCCTGGCGCGGATGCGTCGTGTAATAGCGCTCTACCCGTGACGTCGGAATGACGGTGTTGCGCTCGATGATCGGCGAAAAAGCGCCTTCGACACCTTTGCCGCGCAGGGTCTCGATGCCCAGCGTGTAGGGGCAGACGTCAGTCAGAATCAACTCTTCCACGGCGCCATCGCGTGCCTTGCAGGCCGCTTGTGTCGCCGCGCCGAGCGCGACAATCGTGTCGGGATCAAGATGTCGATAGGGCAGGCGCCCAAACAGCGTGGCGACCAATTGCTGCACCGCCGGCATCCGCGTGGCGCCACCGACCAGCACCAGGCTGTCGAGGTCGCGCGGCTTGAGTCGCGCATCACGCAGGGCTTGTTCGATAGGCGCGCGCAAGCGACCGAGCAGGGGCTCCCAGATTCTCACCGCAGCGGCTTCATCCAGTGACCATTCGAATGTCTGCCCGGCATGTCGCCAGCTCAGTTGTTGTTTGCCTTCACCCAGTTTGCACTTGAGCTGTTCCAGCGCATCGCCAAGGCTGGCCATGCCTTGCGCGTCGACCATCGACGGCGTCAGTTGCCAGTCGTTGAGGCAGGCCTGCAGCAGCGCGGCGGTGAAGTCTTCGCCGCCGAGAAAGTTATCGCCGGTGGACGCATGCACCTCGATAAGCGGCAGCGCGTATTCCAGCACCGTGACATCGAAAGTGCCGCCGCCCAGATCGAAGATCAGCGTGCGTTCGAATTTCTGCTCATGCAGCCCATAAGCCATGGCCGCGGCAGTCGGCTCGTTGATCAGGCGCGTGACGGACAGTCCGGCCAGTTCAGCGGCAAATAGGGTGCGTTTACGTTGCTCGTCACTGAAGTACGCCGGTACGGAAATCACCGCTTCCGAGACCGGGTGGCCAAGAAAGGCTTCGGCGTCCTGCTTGAGTGAGCGGAGCACCAAAGCCGAAAGCTCCTCAGGGCTGAACGGGCGACTGCCGAGTTCGACTTGTTTGTCGCTGCCCATGAACCGTTTGAAAGCAGCGGCGGTGCGGTCCGGGTGCGTGGTCAGTCTTGCGCGGGCAGCCTTGCCCACCAGAATCGTGTCGTCTTCATCGAGGCTGACCACCGAGGGGGTCAGCACATCGCCGAGGGCGTTGGGGATCAACCGCGCCTGACCGTCCTGCCAGACGGCGATCAAGCTGTTGGTGGTGCCAAGGTCGATGCCCAGCAGGGCTGGGCGGGGAAGGGTTGCATCCTGCATGACTGATCTCGAAACGGCGCAAAAAACGCGACCCTACAGGTTGCCGCCAACCCTGGCAATTGCGCCTCTGTTGCAAGTTGCGCGTCACGGCAGCAGCTTTTTCAGACCCTCCAGCGGTAATGGGCGGCTGTGCAGATAGCCCTGATACAAGTGGCAACCCAGACCTTGCAGGAAGGCCAACTGCTCCGGGGTTTCCACGCCTTCGGCAATCACTTCGAGTTCGAGGCTGCGGGCCATGGCGACGATCGCACGGATGATCTCCGCGTCGTTCGGGTCGGTGGTTGCGTCGCGGATAAACGACTGGTCGATTTTCAGCGTGTCCACCGGCAAGCGCTTGAGGTAAGTCAGCGATGAATAACCTGTACCGAAATCGTCCATGGCGAAACTCACGCCGAGTTTTTTCAGGCGACGCATCTTGTTGATGGTGTCTTCCAGATTCTGAATGACGATGCCTTCGGTGATTTCCAGTTTCAGCAGTGAGCAGGGCAGGCCGTGGCTGGTCATGCTGCGTTCGATGCGTTCGACGAAGTCGTTCTGGCGGAACTGTCGCGGACTGATGTTCACGCACAGGCTGAAGTCGAATGGGTCGATCAGGTCGGCGGCGATCAGCTGTTTGAACGCCTCGCAGGCTTCGTCGAGGATCCAGGTACCCACTTCCAGAATCAGGCCGCTGTCCTCCAGCACCTTGATGAATTCAGTCGGCGATTGCGCGCCGAGTTCCGGGTGATTCCAGCGCACCAGGGCCTCGGCGCCAATGATGCGATTGCCCCGTGCGTCGACTTGTGGCTGGAAGTGCACTTTGAATTCGCCGCGAGACAGGGCCAGGCGCAAATCGGTTTCCATGCGCAGCCGCTCGCTGGCCGCTTTCTGCATGGTGTTGTGGTACATCTGCGTGGTGTTGCGCCCGGAATCCTTGGCCCGGTACAGGGCGATGTCGGCACGCTTGAGCAGGTCGGTCGGGGTCGAACCGTGATCGGGGATCAGCGCCACGCCGATGCTCGGCGTCACTTGCAGGCGTTGACCGTCGAGGAACATCGGCTCCGAGAGCAATTCACGGATGGTGTCGGCCAATTCGCGGACCTGGACGCTGACTTCGTTGCGTGAGCCTTCCAGGCCGCTGAGCAACACCACGAATTCATCGCCGCCCAGCCGCGCAACGGTATCTTCCATGCGCACGCTGGCTTCGAGCCGTGCGGTGATGATCTTCAGTACCGTGTCGCCGACCGGGTGGCCCAGCGAATCGTTGATGTGTTTGAAATGGTCGAGATCGAGAAACAGCAGCGCACCGCGCAGGTTGTGGCGCTTGAGCAGGGCGATCTGCTGGCTCAGGCGATCCATCAGCAGTGCGCGGTTGGGCAGGTTGGTCAGCGGATCGTGGTAAGCCAGATGGCGGATTTGCGCCTCGGCGTTTTTCAGCAGGCTGACGTCGCGAGCGGTCAGCAGCAGGCACGCCGTTTCATTCAGGGTGATCGGCTCGACCGAAACTTCCACCGTCAGCAATTCCCCGCGCTTGTTGCGCCCGAGCATTTCCTGATGGTGCACGCGGCCCTTGATCTGCAGTTCGGCGAGCAACGCCGAGCGTTGTTTTTCCTCGGCCCAGATGCCGACCTGATACACGGTTTTGCCGACCACCTCATCGGCGCGATAGCCGGTGAGGCGACAGAAACCGTCGTTGACCTCCAGATAGCGTCCGGTATCGCGTTCGGTGATGGTGATCGCGTCGGGGCTTGAGTGAAACGCCTTGGCGAATTTCTCTTCGCTGGCCTTCAGCGCCGCTTCCGAGCGTTGCTGCTGCGTGATGTCGCGCAGGGTGGTGACGATGCAGGGCTGATTGCCGACGCTGATCTGTCGGCTGGAAATCACGCAGGTCAGCGACTGGCCGTCCTTGTGCTGGACGATGATCGCGACATTGCTCAGGCCTTGTTCGCGGATCACCCGTTCGATCCGTTGCAGGCTTTTCGCCGAAGCGTCCCACAGGCCGATGTCTTCGGCGGTGCGGCCGATCACGTCGGCGGCGCTCCAGCCGAAAGTCTGGGTGAAGCTTGAGTTGATTTCGATGAACTCGCCGCTGTCCTGCCGTGTGACGCAGATCGGGTCGGGGCTGACCTGGAACAGCGTGGCAAATTTCTCCTCGGACGCCACCAGCCGCTGTTCGCGCTCGACCTGATCGGTGATGTCCAGCAGCGTACCGGCCATGCGCAGCGGCGCGCCGTTGTCGTCGCGATAGAGGCGCGCGCGGCTTTCCAGATAGCGTGAGCTGCCATCTGGCAATTGCACGCGATACGTCAGCTGATAATTGCCCGCCGGGCCTTCGCGCAGGCTGCGATAGGCGTCACGCATGCTGTCGCGCTCTTCGCCGGGCACGCCCTCGAAAAACTCGTCGAAGGATTCATGGAACGGTTTCGGTTCCAGCCCGTGCAACTGCGCGGCGCGTGCCGAGCCGTAGAGCATGCCGCTGGGGATGTGCCAGTCCCAGGTGCCCAGTTGCGCCGAATCCAGCGCCAGATCGAGGCGTTCCTGACTGTCTTTCAGGGCGTGTTCGGCGGCTTTGCGCTCGGTGGTGTCGAGGAAAGTGCTGAGCAGATACGGCTGGCCTTCGAGTTCGACCTTTTGCGCGCTGAGAATGCCGTCATGAATCTGCCCGTTGCTGGCGCGAAACTGCACTTCCATGCTGATCAGTTCGCCCTTGGCCTTGGTCTTCTTGACCAGTTCGGCGCGTTGCTCGGGGTGCACCCACAGGCCCAGTTCCAGGGTGGTGCGGCCAATCGCGCTCTGTACCGGCCAGCCGAACAGGCTTTCGAAATACTGATTGGCTTCGCTGATCAGGCCGTCTTCCTGGCGAGTGAGCAAGACCATGTTCGGGCACAGGTGAAACAGTGTGGCGAAACGTTTCTCCGAGCTGCTCAAGGCCTGTTCGCGTTGACGCTGGTGGGTGATTTCGCGAATCACCCCGATCATTCGGGGGCGGCCGTTTTTGTCCGGGAGCAGGCTGCCGTTGATCTCCAGCCAATGCAGGCTGCCGTCGGGCCAGCGGATGCGGTGATGCATCGCCTGTTCCAGCGGCGCGCCGGCAATCACCGCATGGAAGGCGCGGACGGTTTTTGCGCGGTCTTCCGGCGGCAGCAAATCGAGGTATTCGAGATCTTCCGGCAGCGGCTGGCGTGGATCGAAGCCGAATAATGCCTGGGTGCCCCGTGACCAACTGATCTGCCCGCGCTCGATGTCCCAATACCAGGCGCCGAGCCGCGCACCGTTGAGCGCGGCGAGCAATTGCGGCGCGCTCTCCCAGCTCTGCTCGGAACGTCGCGGGTCAATGGCTTGAATGCGCGGCATCGGCGGAATTCGGTCAACAGATTTTGGCATCGTTAACAGGCCTTGAGCGGTGGTGGCATTTTCGGCACAGGGACAGCGGCTCTATAGGAGTAGCACAAGTTAGCCCAGAGTCCCTGGCAGATCGATTTGAGCATCCAGCAAGGCCATAAACGCTCTTGCCGCATTCGATAGCGTCCGTTCGGTGTGCACGATATAGCCTAGCTGGCGACTGAGCTGTATGCCCGGCAATGCGATGCTTGCCACCTGATCATCGAGCATGGTGCGCGGCAACACGCTCCAGGCCAGGCCAATCGAGACCATCATCTTGATGGTTTCCAGATAGTTGGTGCTCATGGCGATGTTCGGCGTCAGTCCCTGGGCCTCGAACAAGCGTTGGACAATATGGTGTGTAAATGTGTTGCCGCCGGGGAAAACCGCCGGATGACCGGCAATGTCCGCCAGACTGACGGCACCATTGCTGATCAGCGAATGCTCGGGAGCGACGACGAAATCCAGCGGGTCGTCCCACACCGGCGTGGCTTTGACCAGCGTGTGCGGTTCCGGCGCGAGGGTAATCACCGCCAGCTCCGCACGGCCGTGGAGAATTTCCTCGTAGGCCACTTCCGAATCGAGGAACTGAATATCCAGCGCGACTTGTGGGTAGCGGCGGGTGAACTCCCTTAACAAGGGTGGCAAACGGTGCAGGCCGATGTGGTGACTGGTGGCCAGCGTCAGCCGGCCGCTGACTTCACCGGTCAGATTGGTCAGCGCCCGGCGAGTGTCATCCAGCACGTTGAGAATCTGATAAGCCCGTGGCAGCAGGGCGCGGCCGGCTTCGGTCAGGCCGACTTCACGGCCCAGGCGATCGAACAGGCGCACCTTCAGTTGTTGCTCCAGTCCGGCGATGCGTTTGCTGATTGCCGGTTGCGTCAGGTGCAGTCTTTCGCCGGCGCCGGAGAAGCTGCCTGTCTCGGCAATCGCGATAAAAGCGTTGAGGTTGGCCAGATCCATGTTCGTATTCCAGTTGGTTATCCAAAGCATAAAAAATATGAATTTGAGTTATTTAATCTAACCCCATAGGATCGGCCTCACAAGCCAAAGGGTTATTGATAAGCCCAGGGCATAGAAACAAGCTGATGAGGAACCGTCTGATGGCCGGCAAAACGCTCTACGACAAGCTCTGGGATTCGCATTTGGTCAAGCAGCGCGACGATGGCTCTGCACTGATCTACATCGATCGTCACATCATTCACGAAGTGACCTCGCCGCAAGCCTTCGAAGGCCTGCGTCTGGCCGGGCGCAAGCCTTGGCGCATCGATGCCAACATCGCGACCCCGGACCACAACGTACCGACCACGCCAGAGCGCAAGGGCGGCATCGAAGCCATCGCCGACCAGGTCTCGCGTTTGCAGGTGCAGACTCTCGATGACAACTGCGATGAATACGGCATCGTCGAATTCAAGATGAACGACGTCCGCCAGGGCATCGTTCACGTGATCAGCCCGGAGCAGGGCGCAACCTTGCCGGGCATGACCGTGGTCTGCGGCGACTCGCACACCTCGACCCACGGCGCATTCGGTGCCTTGGCGCACGGTATCGGCACCTCCGAGGTCGAGCACGTGCTTGCCACTCAGTGCCTGGTTGCCAAGAAAATGAAAAACATGCTGGTGCGCGTTGAAGGGCAATTGCCGTTCGGCGTGACCGCCAAGGACATCGTCCTCGCGGTGATCGGCAAGATCGGCACCGCCGGCGGTAACGGCCATGCCATCGAATTCGCAGGCAGCGCGATCCGCGACTTGTCCGTCGAAGGCCGCATGACCATCTGCAACATGTCCATCGAAGCCGGCGCCCGCGTTGGCCTGGTGGCAGCGGATCAGAAGACTGTCGACTATGTGAAGGGTCGTCCGTTCGCACCGAAAGGCGCGGAGTGGGACATGGCCGTCGAGGCCTGGAAAGACCTGGTCTCCGACGCTGATGCCAAGTTCGACACCGTCGTCGAACTCGACGCCGCGCAGATCAAGCCGCAAGTCAGCTGGGGCACTTCCCCGGAAATGGTATTGGCCGTTGATCAGAACGTGCCGGACCCGGCCAAAGAGATGGATCTGGTCAAACGCGACTCGATCGTCCGCGCCTTGAAGTACATGGGTTTGACCGCCAATCAGGCGATCACCGATATTCAACTGGATCGCGTGTTCATCGGTTCCTGCACCAACTCGCGGATCGAAGACCTGCGCGCTGCAGCCGTTATCGCCAAGGGCCGCAAAGTCGCTTCGACCATCAAGCAAGCGATCGTCGTGCCGGGCTCGGGCCTGGTAAAGGCGCAGGCGGAAGCCGAAGGACTGGACAAGATTTTCCTCGAAGCCGGTTTTGAATGGCGTGAGCCGGGTTGCTCGATGTGCCTGGCGATGAACCCGGACCGTTTGGAGTCCGGCGAACACTGCGCCTCGACCTCCAACCGTAACTTCGAAGGCCGTCAGGGCGCCGGTGGCCGTACCCACCTCGTCAGCCCGGCCATGGCTGCTGCGGCAGCGGTGAATGGTCGTTTCATCGACGTCCGTGAATTGATCTAAAGGAGCGCAGCATGAAAGCTTTTACCCAGCACACTGGTCTTGTCGCGCCTTTGGATCGTGCCAACGTCGACACCGACCAGATCATTCCAAAGCAGTTCTTGAAGTCGATCAAACGCACCGGTTTCGGCCCGAACCTGTTCGACGAGTGGCGTTACCTCGATGTCGGCCAGCCGTATCAGGACAACTCCAAGCGTCCGCTGAACAAGGACTTCGTCCTCAACGCCGAGCGTTACCAGGGCGCCAGCGTGTTGCTGGCCCGCGAGAACTTTGGTTGCGGCTCCAGCCGTGAACACGCGCCATGGGCGCTGGAAGAATACGGTTTCCGCAGCATCATCGCGCCGAGCTACGCCGACATCTTCTTCAACAACAGCTTCAAGAACGGCTTGCTGCCAATCATCCTGAGCGACGCTGAAGTCGATGAGTTGTTCAAGCAAGTTGAAGCCGAGCCGGGCTATCAATTGCAGGTCGATCTGCACGAACAGACCGTGACCAGCCCGAATGGCAAGGTTTACCGCTTCGAGATCGATGCGTTCCGCAAGCACTGCCTGTTGAACGGTCTGGACGATATCGGCCTGACCTTGCAGGACGGCGATGCGATTGCGACGTTTGAGGCCAAACACCGCGTGAGCCAGCCGTGGTTGTTCCGCGACGCATAATGATTCGAGATTGATGCAGTCAAGGCCGGCCTCTTCGCGAGCAGGCTCGCTCCCACACTTGAAATACATTCTCCTGTGGGAGCGAGCCTGCTCGCGAAGACGGCCGCTGAAACAACACAAATGCAGGATGTGACCATGACCAGCACCGCCCAGCACACTCAGGTCGTACAAAAGCAATTCGGTGAACAGGCCGCCGCCTACCTGAGCAGCGCCGTTCACGCTCAGGGCACCGAATTTGCGCTGCTACAGGCCGAACTGGCCGGGCAGGGCGAGGCTCGCGTGCTGGACCTGGGTTGCGGCGCCGGTCATGTGAGTTTCCATGTCGCACCGCTGGTCAGGGAAGTGGTCGCCTACGACCTGTCGCAGCAAATGCTCGACGTGGTCGCTGCTGCCGCCGTAGATCGCGGCTTCAGCAACATTTCCACCGTCAACGGCGCCGCCGAGCGTCTGCCGTTTGCCGATGGCGAGTTTGATTTTGTGTTCAGCCGTTATTCGGCACATCACTGGAGCGATCTTGGTGTGGCCCTGCGTGAAGTGCGCCGGGTGTTGAAACCGGGTGGCGTGGCAGCGTTCGTTGACGTGTTGTCACCGGGCAGCCCGTTGTTCGACACTTACCTGCAAAGCGTCGAAGTGCTGCGCGATACCAGCCATGTGCGCGATTATTCCGCTGGCGAGTGGTTGCGTCAGGTCAGCGAGGCCGGGCTGCATACCCGCAGCACCACGCGGCAGCGTCTGCGCCTGGAATACAGCAGTTGGGTCGAGCGCATGCGCACACCCGAAGTGATGCGTGCGGCAATCCGCGAATTGCAGCGCTCGATGGGCAATGAAGTACGCGAATATTTTGAGATTGATGCCGACGGCTCGTTCAGTACAGATGTGATCGTACTGATGGCTGAGCGATAAGAATTTTTCCGGGAGTGCCAGTAAACGGCGCACCGACTGAAGACACGAGGAAAGCATGAGCAAGCAGATTCTGATTCTCCCAGGCGACGGTATTGGTCCGGAAATCATGGCCGAAGCGGTCAAGGTGCTGGAACTGGCCAACGACAAGTACAGCCTGGGCTTCGAGCTGAGCCATGACGTGATCGGTGGCGCCGCCATCGACAAGCACGGCGTGCCGCTGGCCGACGAAACCCTCGACCGCGCCCGCGCTGCCGATGCGGTACTGCTGGGCGCCGTCGGCGGCCCGAAGTGGGACACCATTGAGCGTGACATCCGCCCTGAGCGTGGTCTGCTGAAAATCCGTGCGCAACTGGGCCTGTTCGGCAACCTGCGTCCGGCGATTCTGTATCCACAACTGGCCGATGCTTCCAGCCTCAAGCCGGAAATCGTCGCCGGCCTGGACATCCTGATCGTCCGTGAGCTGACCGGCGGCATCTACTTCGGCGCACCACGTGGTACCCGTACCCTGGAAAACGGCGAGCGTCAGTCCTACGACACCCTGCCGTACAGCGAAAGCGAAATCCGCCGTATTGCCCGTGTCGGTTTCGACATGGCCATGGTCCGTGGCAAGAAGCTCTGCTCGGTGGACAAGGCCAACGTCCTCGCCTCCAGCCAGCTGTGGCGTGAAGTGGTCGAGCAAGTGGCGAAAGACTATCCAGAAGTCGAACTGAGCCACATGTACGTCGATAACGCCGCCATGCAACTGGTGCGCGCACCGAAGCAGTTCGACGTGATCGTTACCGACAACATGTTCGGCGACATCCTGTCCGACGAAGCGTCGATGCTCACCGGTTCCATTGGCATGCTGCCGTCGGCCTCGCTGGATTCGAACAACAAGGGCATGTATGAGCCTTGCCACGGTTCGGCTCCGGACATTGCTGGTAAAGGCATTGCCAACCCGCTGGCAACGATTCTGTCGGTGTCGATGATGCTGCGTTACAGCTTCAATCTGCACGACGCGGCCGATGCCATTGAAAAAGCCGTCAGCGTCGTACTCGATCAGGGTCTGCGCACGGGCGACATCTATTCGGCCGGTTGCACTAAAGTCGGTACGCAGGAAATGGGCGACGCAGTAGTCGCCGCGCTGCGGAATCTGTAATCTCTCGGGCCCGCTGCGAAATTCAATACAAAGCAGCGGCCCACTTTTCAAGAAGGTGTAGTTGCGATGAAACGTGTAGG
>NZ_JBIUWQ010000054.1:33790-44265 GCF_044743525.1 Pseudomonas sp. NPDC087598
GCGCGGGATGGTCGGTTCCGTGCTCATGCAGCGGATGCTGGAAGAGCAGGATTTCGATCTAATCGAGCCGGTGTTTTTCACCACTTCCCTTGTCGGTGGCCAAGGCCCGTCCGTTGGCAAGGAGTTTGCTCCGCTCAAGGATGCTTACAGCATTGATGAGCTGAAGACCCTCGACGTGATTCTGACCTGCCAGGGCGGCGACTACACCAGCGAAGTATTCCCGAAACTGCGCGAGGCCGGCTGGCAGGGTTACTGGATCGACGCGGCTTCCAGCCTGCGCATGAACGATGACGCGGTGATCATTCTTGATCCGGTCAACCGCAAGGTCATCGACCAGCAGCTGGATGCGGGCACCAAGAACTACATCGGCGGCAACTGCACCGTCAGCCTGATGCTGATGGGTCTGGGCGGCTTGTTCGAGGCCGGTCTGGTGGAATGGATGAGCGCCATGACTTATCAGGCGGCTTCCGGTGCCGGCGCGCAGAACATGCGTGAACTGATCAAGCAGATGGGCGCGACCCACGCCGCTGTTGCCGATCAACTGGCCGATCCGGCCAGCGCGATCCTCGACATCGACCGTCGTGTGGCCGAAGCCATGCGCAGCGACGCGTACCCGACCGAAAACTTCGGCGTACCGCTGGCCGGCAGCCTGATCCCGTGGATCGACAAGGAACTGCCGAACGGCCAGAGCCGCGAAGAGTGGAAGGCCCAGGCCGAGACCAACAAAATTCTCGGTCGTTTCAAGAGCCCGATCCCGGTCGACGGTATCTGCGTGCGCATCGGCGCCATGCGCTGCCACAGCCAGGCGCTGACCATCAAGCTGAACAAAGACGTGCCGATCGCCGATATCGAAGGGCTGATCAGTCAGCACAACCCTTGGGTCAAACTGGTGCCAAACCAGCGCGAGATCAGCATGCAGGAGCTGAGCCCGACCAAGGTCACCGGCACCCTGAACGTGCCAGTCGGCCGGCTGCGCAAGCTGAACATGGGTTCGCAGTTCGTCGGTGCCTTCACCGTCGGCGACCAACTGCTGTGGGGCGCGGCCGAACCGCTGCGTCGCATGCTGCGGATCTTGCTGGAGCGTTGATCGCTTGATGCAATGAAAGAACCCGTGCCTTGTGAGAGGTGCGGGTTTTTTTATGCCTGGTGTTTCTCAGGTGCCTGTACCGGCCTCATCGCTGGCAAGCCAGCTCCCACAGTGATCGGTGTTTTCCACAGATTTTATGCACACCACAAAACCTGTGGGAGCTGGCTTGCCAGCGATGAGGCCAGTAGCTGCGGCACAAATCCCCGGCAGAAATTGCCTGTGCGCCAGTCACCCGGTAAAGTGCCGCTCCCCCCGTTTCGCCAGAGGCTCGCTCCATGACCCAGACCCTAGATATTGCCGTGATCGGCGCCACCGGTACTGTCGGCGAAACCCTCGTACAGATTCTCGAAGAGCGCGACTTTCCGGTCGGCAACCTGCACCTGTTGGCCAGCAGTGAGTCCGCCGGCAGTTCGGTGCTGTTTCGCAACAAAAACGTGCGCGTGCGTGAAGTCGACGAGTTCGATTTCAGCAAGGTCAAACTGGTGTTCTTCGCTGCCGGCCCGGCCATCACCCTGAGCTACGCCGCTCGCGCGCAAGCGGCCGGTTGCTCGCTGATCGATCTTTCCGGTGCCTTGCCGGCCGATCAGGCACCGCAAGTGGTGCCGGAAGCCAACGCCGCTGTCCTTGCCGGTTTGACAGCGCCATTTCAGGTCAGCAGCCCAAGCCCGTCGGCCGCCACGCTCGCCGTGGTGCTGGCGCCGTTGCTCGATCTGATCGACCTGCAATACGTCAACATCACCGCCAATCTGGCTGTTTCCGCCCAGGGCCGCGAGGCCGTCACCGAGCTGGCGCGCCAGACCGCCGAGCTGCTGAATATGCGCCCGCTGGAGCCGACATTCTTTGATCGGCAGATGGCATTCAACCTGCTGGCCCAGGTCGGCACGCCTGACGCGCAGGGTCACACGCTGCTGGAAAAACGCCTGGTGCGCGAGCTGCGCCAAGTGCTGACGTTGCCTTTATTAAAGATTTCCGCAACTTGCGTTCAAGCCCCGGTGTTTTTTGGCGATAGCTTTAGCGTGACCTTGCAGTCAGCGAAGGCTGTGGACCTGGAAAAGGTCAACGCCGCGCTCGAAGCTGCACCGGGCATCGAGCTGGTCGAAGCAGGCGATTATCCGACCGCAGTCGGTGACGCGGTAGGGCAGGATGTTGTCTATGTCGGTCGCGTGCGCAGCGGTGTCGACGACCCGGCGGAACTTAATCTGTGGCTGACGTCAGATAACGTACGCAAAGGTGCAGCCCTTAACGCTGTGCAGGTGGCTGAATTGTTGATAAAAGACCTGCTGTAAAAGATACTTGGCAACAATTTGTCGACTGATTCTAGGTGAGCGCTATGCTTGCCCGCAGCACTCGATAACGTTTCACCCTCCGGGACTTTCCGGGGCATCAAAGAAATGATCGCGCGCGACATCTGTCGTCGTCGCGCGCAATGCCTTACGGCAGCGGTATTCAACATCTTCTCGCTGGCCGAGGAACGTTCAAACAAAGGATGAGGCTATGGTTCAAGTTCGCAAACTGGTGTTAGCAATAGCGGCCGCCTCGGCGCTGTCCTCCGGTATGGCGCATGCCCTCGGGCTCGGGGAGCTGACCCTGAAGTCGACCCTGAACCAGCCGCTGGTGGCTGAAATCGAGCTGCTCGACGTCAAGGATCTCACCGCTGCCGAAGTGGTGCCGAGCCTGGCTTCCCCTGAAGATTTCGCCAAGGCCGGCGTTGATCGCCAGGCCTTCCTCAATGACCTGACGTTCACCCCGGTGCTCAACGCCAGCGGCAAAAGCGTGCTGCGCGTAACGTCGAGCAAGCCGCTGTCGGAACCGATGGTGAAATTCCTTGTGCAGGTGATGTGGCCGAACGGCCGTCTGCTGCGCGATTACAGCGTGCTGCTGGACCCGTCGAAGTTCTCGCCGCAGACCGCTGATGCCGCCGCGCAACCGGCGCCGTCGCAGACTATTGCCGCGCCGACCACTGGCGCCACTCACCCGACTCAATACACCACAACGCCGCGCGATACTTTGTGGGAAATCGCCGCGAAGGCGCGCACCGGCGGTTCGGTGCAGCAGACCATGCTGGCGATTCAGGCGCTGAATCCCGATGCGTTTATCGGCGGCAACATCAACCGGCTGAAAACCGGTCAGGTGCTGCGTCTGCCGGACTCGGTGCAAAGCACCGCGCTGCCACAAACCAAGGCCATCGCTGAAGTTGCGGCACAGAACGAAGCCTGGCGTCAGGGTCGTCGTTACGTGACCAAGCCTGGCACCGGTCAACAGCAGCTCGACGCGACCAAGCGCGGTCGCGCCAACACCGGCGCCGCGCAGAACACCAGCGACAATCTGAGCCTGGTCTCCGCCGAAAGCGCCAAGGCGCGCGGCAAAGGCCCGGCGGGCGACGCCAAGGCGTTGAGCAACAAATTGGCAGTGACTCAGGAAAGCCTCGACACGACCCGTCGTGACAACGAGGAACTGAAAAGCCGCATGAGCGATCTGCAAAGTCAGCTGGACAAGCTGCAGAAACTGATCGAGCTGAAGAACAATCAGCTGGCGAAGATGCAGGCCGAAGGTACGGGCGCCGCGCCTGCGACGAATGGCGCTGTTGCGCCGGTTCCGGCGATCACCGCTGAACTGGCCGCGACACCGCCAGCAACGCCGGCCGAAGCGGCCCCGACATCGCCGACGCCAGAATCCGCCATTGCACCACCGGTCGAGACGCCTGCGGAAACGCCGGTGGTCGAGCCTAAACCTGTGGTCGATGACGAGAAGACCTTCAACGAGCTGCTGACCAATCCGATCCTGCTGGGTCTGATCGGTGGTGGTGCCGTGGTTCTGTTGCTCTTGCTGTTGCTGCTGGCCCGTCGCCGCAAAGCCCAGCAGGAAGCCGAGAAACACCTGCGCATGGCTCGCGCCTTGTCTGAAGAGCAAGAGTTCTCCGCCGAACAGGATCTGCCGGAAAGCAGCTTCGAAGGTCTGGAAACCCCGGCCGCCAGCGTCAAACTCAATACACCGGCTCCTGCGCCAGTAGCTGCTCCAACGCCAGCTCCGATCGTCGCTCCAGTGGTCATGGCTGAACCGATTGCCGCGCCACTGGTAGCCCCGGCTGGCGAGCGTTCGGATGACGTGCTGGACAAGGCCCAGTCGCACATCAACGCCGGTCGCCTGAATCAGGCTGCTGCGCTGCTGGAAGAGGGCGTCAGTCTTGAGCCGCAGCGTAGCGATCTGCGCCTGAAACTGATGGAAGTCTACGGTCAGCAAGGCGATCGCGATGCGTTCGTCGGTCAAGAGCGCCAACTGGTTGCCAATGGCGATAACTTCGCCAAGGTCGAAGAGCTGAAAAGCCGCTTCCCGGCCATGGCTGTGGTGGCTGCTGCCGGTTTGGCTGCCGCCGCTGTCGCTGCCGAGCTGGACGCACAGTACGTCAAGGATTTGCTGCTGGATGAGCCGGAAGTACCGGCTGCGGAACCGGCTCCGGTTGCAGATGATCTGGATAGCGCGTTCGACCTGAGTCTGGACGATCTCGACAACATCACCCCGGTCACCCCTGAGCCAGTCGTCGAGCCGGAAGCACCGGTCGAGCTGGACGAATTCCCGTTGGACGATGACCTGAGCTTCGAGTCGGTGCTGCAACAGCAGACTGAAATCAAAGAGAATCTGGACGATCTGTCGGATTTCGACCTGGATCTGGACCTCGGTGCCGAGCCAGCCCCAGCGGTTGATCTGGCGGACGATGACTTCCTGCTGGATCTGGACGAGGGCGTGAAGGATCTGCCGCCGGTCGAGCCGCCGGTCGTTGCTGACGTGCCACAGGATGATCTGGAGCTGCCGGCTGATTTCGACTTGTCGCTGGCTGACGAAATGGACAGCAATCCTGCGGCTGAACCTGATGCCTTCGCTTCTGAGCTGGATGACGTCAACGCTGAGCTGGATCGTCTGTCGCAAAGCATTGCCGAGCCGACCTTCACCGAAGCCGATGCGGCAATCGGTGATGATCTGGGCGAAGACGATTTCGATTTCCTTGCCGGTACCGATGAAGTCGCCACTAAACTTGATCTGGCTCAGGCCTTTATCGACATGGGCGACAACGATGGCGCTAGCGAAATCCTCAACGAAGTGTTGACCGAGGGTGACGAGAAACAGCGTGATGAAGCCAAGGAAATGCTTAAGAACCTGGCTTGATTCAGCGCTAAACAAAAAAACGGCAGCCATTGAGGCTGCCGTTTTTGTTTGTGCCGGATTCTGTTTGCCTGTGCTATCGCCATCGCTGGCAAGCCAGCTCCCACAGTTTTGGCGGCGCACACAATTCCTGTGGGAGCTGGCTTGCCAGCGATGGGGCCGGATCAGCCTATAGAGAACTCTCTGGTATCCACTGTCCACGGCTCTATAATGCCCACCTTTGCAAAAAACAGCAGGCTGTCCCACCTTGGCAAACATAGATAACCCGGTCGCCGAAATGGCGCCCGACGGCTTTTACCGCGTCGCGCTTGGCGTTGAATACAAAGGCTCGCGCTACAGCGGCTGGCAGCGGCAGTTGACCGGCGTCGCCACGGTGCAGGAAGAGCTCGAGAAAGCCTTGTCGAAAGTCGCCAACTCGCCGGTTTCGCTGCAATGCGCCGGGCGTACCGATGCCGGTGTGCATGCCTGCGGGCAAGTGGTGCATTTCGATACAACGGTTGATCGTTCGCTGAAAGCCTGGGTCATGGGCGCCAACATCAATTTGCCCCACGACATCAGCGTCAGTTGGGCGCGAGTGATGCCGGCGCATTTCCATGCGCGGTTCAAAGCCATCGCCCGGCGTTATCGCTACGTGATCTACAACGATCAGATCCGTCCGGCGCATCTCAACGAAGAAATCACCTGGAACCACCGCCCGCTGGATGTCGAGCGCATGGCCGAGGCCGCGCAGTATCTGATCGGCACCCATGATTTCAGCGCATTCCGTGCCGGTCAGTGCCAGGCCAAGTCACCGATCAAGAAGATGCACCACCTGCGCGTGACCCGCCACGGCAAGATGATCGTGCTCGACATTCGCGCCAACGCGTTTCTGCATCACATGGTGCGCAACATCGCCGGCGTGCTGATGACCATCGGTGCCGGCGAACGGCCGGTCGAGTGGATGAAAGAAGTGCTGGAAAGCCGCGAGCGCCGCTCCGGTGGTGTGACAGCGCATCCTTATGGGTTGTATCTGGTGCAGGTCGAGTATCACGACGAATTCCCGTTGCCCGAGCGTTTTATCGGGCCACATTTCCTTACGGGTTTCTCCGAACTTGACGGCTGACGCCCTCGAACGCTTTTGTTACCATCCGGGACTTTCTCGGATTTTGCCTTGGGATTTTTATCGACATGTCAGCCGTTCGCAGCAAGATTTGCGGGATTACCCGCATAGAAGACGCACTGGCCGCAGTCGAGGCCGGGGCGGATGCGATCGGATTCGTGTTCTATGCCAAGAGTCCGCGTGCTGTAAACGTGCAGCAGGCGCGGGCGATCATCAAGGCGTTGCCGCCGTTTGTGACCACGGTGGGGTTATTCGTCAACGCCAGCCGCTGTGAGTTGGGCGAGATCCTCGATGCGGTGCCGCTGGATCTGTTGCAGTTTCACGGTGATGAGTCCGCAGAAGAGTGCGAAGGCTGGCATCGTCCGTACATCAAGGCGCTGCGAGTCAAGGCCGGCGATGACATCGCTGCTGCCGTCGATGCTTACCCAAGCGCCAGCGGCGTGCTGCTCGACACTTACGTCGAAGGCGTGCCCGGCGGAACCGGCGAGGCCTTCGACTGGTCATTGATTCCGCAGGTTTTGAGCAAACCATTGATTCTGGCGGGTGGTTTGACCCCGGAAAATGTCGCAGACGCCGTGGCCCGGGTGAAACCCTACGCCGTCGACGTCAGCGGTGGGGTAGAGGCGAGCAAAGGCATCAAGGATCACGCGAAGGTTCGGGCGTTCATCGACGCCGTACGCAAAGCTCCATATTGATGTGACGGCTGGCAGTCTGCCGCCGTCCATCAATGCACTTGCACAAAGCAGGCGTGGCTGAGGGTTTGTGAGCAGTACGCAGGTCATGTTTCGCGCTGACCGTGGCTGTTCACCCATCATCGCCACACACATGAATTTAGCTGAAGGGCATACGCGGGGCTGCGAACCAGAGCGTTCGGGCCGCCGGTACTGGAGAAAGAAAGCATGAGCAACTGGTTAGTAGACAAACTGATCCCTTCGATCATGCGTTCGGAGGTCAAGAAGAGCTCGGTGCCTGAAGGTCTGTGGCACAAATGCCCGTCCTGCGAGGCTGTGCTGTATCGTCCTGAGCTGGAAAAGACCCTGGATGTTTGCCCAAAGTGCAACCACCACATGCGCATCGGCGCACGTGCACGCATCGACATCTTCCTCGATGCCGAAGGTCGCAACGAACTGGGCGCCGATCTGGAGCCGGTTGACCGTCTGAAATTCCGCGACGGCAAGAAGTACAAGGATCGCCTGACCGCTGCCCAGAAGCAGACCGGCGAGAAAGACGCACTGATCTCCGTCAGCGGCACCCTGTTGGGCATGCCGGTGGTGGTTTCGGCGTTCGAATTCAGCTTCATGGGCGGTTCCATGGGCGCCATCGTCGGTGA
Source organism: Pseudomonas sp. NPDC087598 (assembly GCF_044743525.1). Taxonomy (NCBI): domain Bacteria; kingdom Pseudomonadati; phylum Pseudomonadota; class Gammaproteobacteria; order Pseudomonadales; family Pseudomonadaceae; genus Pseudomonas; species Pseudomonas sp. NPDC087598. The sequence goes on from NZ_JBIUWQ010000054.1 coordinate 41,465, forward strand.
GCGCTTCGTGCGCGCTGCCAACTACGCACTGGAAAACCGTTGCCCGATGATCTGCTTCGCCGCTTCCGGCGGTGCGCGCATGCAGGAAGCCCTGATCTCGCTGATGCAGATGGCCAAGACTTCGGCTGTGCTGGCGCGTCTGCGTGAAGAAGGCATTCCGTTCATCTCCGTGCTGACCGACCCGGTCTACGGTGGTGTTTCCGCCAGTCTGGCGATGCTCGGTGACGTGATCGTTGGTGAGCCGAAAGCCCTGATCGGCTTCGCCGGTCCGCGTGTGATTGAGCAAACCGTTCGTGAAAAACTGCCGGAAGGCTTCCAGCGCAGCGAGTTCCTGCTGGAGCACGGTGCGATCGACATGATCATCCATCGTCAGGAACTGCGTCCGCGCCTGGGTAACCTGCTGGCACAAATGACCGGCAAGCCGACGCCGAAATTCGTCGCTGCGCCGATCGAGCCGATCGTCGTTCCACCGGTGCCTGCCAACGTATGATCGAGCGCACCCTTGGCGAGTGGCTCGCCTACCTGGAACAGTTGCATCCGTCCGCCATCGACATGGGCCTGGAGCGTTCGCAACAGGTAGCGTCCCGTATGGGGCTGGGCCAGCCGGCGCCTCGGGTGATTACGGTCACTGGCACCAACGGCAAAGGTTCGACCTGCGCGTTCGTGGCTTCGTTGCTGCGCGCGCAGGGCCTGAGCGTTGGTGTCTACAATTCTCCGCACCTGCTGCGTTACAACGAGCGGGTGCAGCTCAATGGCGTCGAAGCCACTGATGCACAGCTGTGCGAAGCCTTTGCTGCCGTCGAGATCGGGCGTGGCGAAACTTCCCTGACGTACTTCGAAATGGGCACCCTGGCGGCGTTCTGGCTGTTTCAACAGGCCGGGCTTGACGCTGTGGTGCTGGAAGTCGGCCTGGGCGGGCGTCTGGACACGGTCAACGTGGTCGATGCCGATATCGCATTGGTCACCAGCATTGGCGTCGATCACGCCGATTATCTGGGTGATACCCGTGAATCCGTGGCTTTCGAGAAAGCCGGGATTTTCCGCCAGGGCAAACCTGCCTTGTGTGGCGACCTCAATCCTCCGCAACCGTTGCTCGACAAGGCCCACGAACTGGCATGCCCGTTCTTTCTGCGCGGACGCGATTTCGATCTCGGTATAACCGATCGGCATTGGCAGTGGCGCGGTACCGACGCGCAGGGTCAGGTTGTCGAGCTGCACGATTTGCCGCTGCTCGATCTGCCGATGGAAAACGCCGCGCTGGCGTTGCAGGCGTATCTGCTGCTTGGTTTGCCGTGGGATGCGCAGCAGATTATTGCGGCTCTGCAGGCGACCCGCGTGGTTGGCCGTCTGGATCGCCGTGCGTTCGAATGGAATGGCAAGCGCCTGAACCTGCTGCTGGATGTCGGTCATAACCCGCACGCGGCGGAGTATCTGGCCCGCCGTTTGGCCTCGCGACCGCCGATCGGCAAGCGTCTGGCAGTGTTCGGTCTGCTGGCGGACAAGGATCTGGATGGTGTTGTCGGCGAATTGAATGCTAGTGTCGAGCACTGGGCTGTAGCGCCGCTGGATTCGCCGCGCGCTCGTCCGGTTGCAGAATTAGACGCCGCATTGCAGAACCTTGGCGCATCGGTCACGTCTTACGACAGTGTTGCCGCCGCGCTGGAAGGGCAGTGTGCAGTTGCAACCAGTGACGACGAGATTCTGTTGTTCGGATCATTTTATTGTGTCGCCGAGGCCCTTGAATGGCTGGCCCGGCGCTCCACGGAGGAAGCGGCAAATGGCTTTGCTGGATAAAGCGTACAAGCAGCGCATGGTCGGTGCCCTGGTGCTGGTGGCGCTGGCGGTGATCTTCCTGCCAATGCTGTTTTCCCGTCAGGATGAGCAGCGTCAGGTGACTGTCGATGCGCCCGCCGCGCCGCAAGCGCCTGTCGTGCCGCAAGTGCAAATGGAAACCGTGGCCGTGCCTGAGCCGCAAACCTTGCCGCAAGAACCAGTGCCGACGGATGAAGACGTCGCAGAAGACACGGCTCCTGTTGCCCCGGTTGCGCCGGCGCCAACTGCTCCTATCGCTATCGCCAAGCCTGCAACGCCGCCTGCGGTGGCCAAGCCGATCCCTGCGCCTGCCCAGCCGATCGCCGCTGCATCGAGTAAGCCTGACACCACGCAAAGTCGTGTTGATGCCAACGGTCTGTCGGTCAGTTGGTCGGTGCAACTGGCCAGCCTGTCGAGTCGCGCCAACGCCGAAAGCCTGCAGAAAACCCTGCGCAGCCAAGGTTATAACGCCTATATCCGTTCTGCCGATGGCAAGAATCGGGTGTTCGTCGGTCCGCTGATCGAGCGAGCCGAAGCCGATCGTCTGCGTGATCTGTTGGGCCGTCAGCAGAACCTCAAGGGTTTTGTCGTACGCTTCCAGCCTGAGCGCGGCTAAAAACTATCACTTCGATTGAAATGCACTGAAAATCGCAGCTTACCGATAGCCATGCGCTCTGCTAAAATGCGCCGCCTTATCCGTCTGTAGGCTGCACTGTGCCATTTACCTGGGTTGACTGGGCGATCGTTGCAATCATCGCCATCTCCGCTTTGATCAGTTTGAGCCGCGGCTTCGTCAAGGAAGCATTATCGCTGGTGACCTGGATCATCGCAGGAGTCGTCGCCTGGATGTTCGGTGGCTCACTGTCCGAGTACCTCGCCGGATACATCGAAACCCCATCGGCTCGCGTGATCGCGGGCTGTGCCATCATGTTTGTCGCCACACTGATCGTGGGCGCAATGATCAATTATCTTATCGGCGAGTTGGTTCG
>NZ_JBIUWQ010000055.1:0-43214 GCF_044743525.1 Pseudomonas sp. NPDC087598
GAGGATTATACCTGAGCTATGACCTCACGCGCCAGTTGAGGTCGGGTTTGATGCGGAAACATTGCGACTTAGAAGGTCGCGCAGTTGATTTTTCTCTTCCAGGCTCAGTTCGCTTTGACGAGCTTTCCTGAGCAGTTGTTCCAGATTTCGCTCGCGTTGGCGGGCTGACAAGCTAGTAATGGTGTCGAAAAACTGTTGTTCAAGGTTATCTCCGTCAATCAGCCATTCCTTTTCTGCCAGTGCCTTGAGCAATCGACCCTGTTCAGTGCCGTGCCATCGCGCGATCAATTGAAATGAGTTTAGCTTGGGATTCTTCTGTACGGCTTCGAGCAACGCCACAAGCAGCTGGGCGTTGGTCTGATTTTCGTCCGCAATGTGCCCGGCATCTTCGACGCGCTCGGCCAGTTGCGGGTGATGAAGCAGTGTGCGCAGGGCAGTCAGGGTCGGTGACTCGACGCCGATTGGCGTTCGTGGACGTTGCTGATCGCGATCGCCGCCACGCTTGCCGTTCTTGTCCCAGGGTTTCTTGTCCCACTTCTTGCCGCCGGCACCGGGTTTTTTCGGCGTCCATTCCTGCTGCGGCACATACATGTCCTGTGCCTGCGGCTGATGGTAGTCGCTGTAGTCCGGCATTGCGTCGTAATCGATGCCTGGATCGTAAGCGGGCGGCGCTTCCTGTGGTGCACTTTGGGCGAGTTGACTGACGGTCTCGCTGCTCAGGCCGGTAATTTCGGTCAGGCGCTGGCGCATCAGGATGCGCAGGTTGGCGCCCGGCACTTTGTCGATCAACGGTGCGGCGAGGGTGGCCATGTGGGCCTTGCCTTCGAGCGAGCGCGGGTCAGCTTCTTCCGTCAGTTGCTGGAAAAAGTAATCTGCCAATGGTTGCGCGTGCTGATTGATCCGCGCTTTGAACGCGTCAGTGCCTTCAGCGCGCACCAGAGTGTCCGGGTCTTCACCTTCGGGCAGAAACAGGAAGCGCGCACGGCGGCCGTCCTGCAGGCTTGAAAGTGTTGCTTCCAGTGCGCGCCACGCCGCATTGCGGCCGGCCTGGTCGCCGTCGAAGCAGAACAATACGTTCGGGACGACCCGGAACAGGCGCTTCAAGTGTTCTTCGCTGGTCGCAGTGCCCAGTGTCGCGACGGCATTCTTCAGGCCTTGCTGGGCGAGGGCGATGACGTCCATATAGCCTTCAACGACGATGATTTCATCGAGGTTGCGGTTGTTCTTGCGCGCCTCATAAAGGCCGTAGAGTTCCTGGCCTTTATGGAATACCGGGGTTTCCGGTGAGTTCAGGTATTTCGGCTTGTCGTCGCCGAGTACGCGACCGCCGAAAGCGATGATGCGCCCCCGGGTATCGCGGATCGGGAACATCACGCGATCGCGAAAGCGGTCATAGCGTTTGCCGGTTTCGGCGTTTTCGATCAGCAGGCCGGCATCAATCATGGCTTTTTGCTGAAGCGTGTCGCTGCTCAAGTGTTTGAACAGGTTGTCCCAGCCCGGCGGAGCAAAGCCGAGGCCGAAATCCCGGGCGATTTCGCCAGTCAGGCCGCGGCCCTTGAGATAGTCCACCGCGGCTTTGCGCGATGGATGGCTCTTGAGCGCCTGACGGTAAAAGTCGGCGGCGGCGGTGAGCAGCGGATACAGCGGCGAATCTGTCGGTTGGCGCGGTTTGTGGGCGCGGCCGCTTTCTTCGCGGGGGATTTCCATGTCGGCGGCCTTCGCCAGATCTTCGACTGCCTGGGGGAAATCCAGGTTGTCGTGATCCATGAGGAAGCCGAGGGCGTTGCCGCCAGCGCCGCAACCGAAACAGTAGTAGAACTGTTTGTCGGGACTGACGCTGAAAGACGGGGTTTTTTCTTTGTGAAACGGGCAACAGGCGGTGTAGTTCTTGCCGGCCTTCTTCAATTGCACGCGCGAGCTGACCACGTCGACGATGTCGGTGCGGTTCAGCAGGTCGTCAATGAAGCTCTGGGGAATCAGCCCGGCCATGGCGTTCTCGTCGTCTGCGCTGTGAATAGTCCGATACGAAGGGCTGTCGGACGCGGGTCGTTACTGTAGGCACGCAAAATATGCGGCTCGACCGGTGTCGTCTGCGTAATCGCTGTCGGGAAGTGTATCTGCCGAAAATCCACTGACGTTAGTGCTCATCAGCCTTCGACTATTTGAAAGTGTTGCGCTGAATCCGCTGACGGCTGGTTTAGGGCCTCGGATAGCTCAATAAAGCGGGCACGCATGCAGGTGCCTTGGGCTGATCGTCGTAAGAGGAATCAGTGGGTGTGCTCGTCAGTAGCCTTGAAAGGCTCGTCAGAAAAGACGTGCACCGCTGGCAAAAGAGCCAGGTCTGACGCGTGAAGCAGATTTGTCTCGGTCGCGTCTGCGGCTTCGACGGTGAAGCATCAAGCGTTTTACGCAAATGCCATTAGCCCGGCTGAAGGCCGGGCTTAGGCAAGAAGCTTGCTACGAACGTCTGTGTATTAGTACAGACGAACGGCGCGGCGCTGTTCGCGCTGAACTTTCTTGGCGTGACGCTTAACAGCGGCTGCTGCTTTGCGCTTACGCTCAGAAGTTGGCTACTGATACAAATCGCGGATCCGAACTTCACCCAGAAAAACGGCTTTTTCGCAGGAGAGCTTTAAACGACGCAGAGCTACGTCGAAGGGTTCGCTCTCTTTACCTCTGACGGCTTGCATCCAGAGCTACCTTCATTCATTACCGGGGGCAACATCCTCGCGGCAAAAGAGCCCTTGAAGACGTCGGTTTTTAAGGGTTGCGGATGTTAACCCCTCATCGCTCGGAATGCAAAGCCTCTGATCGAAAACCGCTGGTCGGGGCATCACGTGGCGACTATTATGCGCGCCTTCGAATTCAGCCTAAACAAGGCGCAAACCCATGCTAGTACTGGGATTAGAAACCTCCTGCGACGAAACCGGTGTCGCATTATATGACAGTGAGCGCGGCTTGCTGGCCGATGCATTGTTCAGCCAGATCGACCTGCATCGCGCTTATGGCGGTGTGGTGCCGGAGCTGGCGTCGCGTGACCACGTCAAGCGCATGCTGCCCTTGATTCGTCAGGTGTTGGCCGAGGCTGACTGTGTGCCGACCGAGATCGACGCGATTGCTTATACCGCGGGTCCTGGCCTGGTTGGCGCGCTGTTGGTCGGTGCTTCCTGCGCGCAGGCGCTGGCGTTTGCCTGGGGCATTCCGGCCCTCGGCGTACACCACATGGAAGGCCATTTGCTGGCGCCAATGCTGGAGCCAAAACCGCCGGAATTCCCGTTCGTCGCTTTGTTGGTCTCCGGCGGCCATACGCAGCTGGTTCAGGTCGACGGCATTGGTCAATACACGTTGCTCGGCGAGACTCTCGACGACGCGGCGGGCGAAGCGTTCGACAAAACTGCGAAGATGATGGGCCTCAATTATCCGGGCGGGCCGGAAATCGCCAAGTTGGCAGAGAAGGGCGTCGCCGGACGTTTCACTTTCCCGCGGCCGATGTGCGATCGCCCGGGTCTGCAATTCAGCTTCAGTGGTCTGAAAACATCTGCTCTCAACGCTTGGCAACAGTGCGTCAGCGCCGGGGACGACAGCGAGCAAGCCCGTTGCGACATCGCGCTGGCGTTCCAGCAGGCCGTGGTGGAGACTTTGACCATCAAGTGCAAGCGCGCCCTGAAACAGGCGGGCATGAAACGTCTGGTGATCGCTGGCGGCGTCAGCGCCAACAAGGCATTGCGTGTTTCGCTGGAGAAAATGCTCGGTGACATGAAAGGCGATGTGTTTTACGCCCGTCCCGAGTTTTGCACCGACAATGGCGCGATGATCGCGTTTGCCGGTTGCCAGCGTCTGCAGGCCGGTCAGCAGGAAAGTCTGGCGATCAGCGTGCAGGCGCGCTGGCCGATGGAGCAGTTGTCGGCGTTGTGATGAGCGGCGCTCATGAACGGTATTTAAAAATGCCGTTCGCGCCCGGCAAACAGGTCGCGTAGATTGCCGCGGTGGCGCCAGACGATCAGCAGCGTCAATGCGCTCATCGGTAACAGCGCTTCCGGTTCCTGCCAGGCGAGCAACGGCAGGGTCAGCGGCGTCGCGATCAGCGCCGCCAGCGAGCTGGTGCGGGTCAGGTAGAACGTCAGCAGCCAGGCACAGACGGCCAGCAGCGCGGCGGGTGGGTACAGGCCCAGCAGCATGCCGGCAGCGGTGGCAACGCCCTTGCCGCCACGAAAACGGAAGTACAGCGGGAACAGGTGACCGATCACGGCGCACACGCCGATCCAGGCCTGATCCTGCAGCGAAAGGCCCGCAGCCGCTGCGATCAGCACCGGCAGCAAGCCTTTGCACAGATCACCGAGCAGGGTCAGGATCGCCAGTTTGCGACCGGCCAGGCGCAGCATGTTGGTGGCGCCGGCATTACCCGAGCCACTCATTCGCGGATCCGGATTTCCGGTCAGGCGGCTGAGCAAAATGGCAAAGGACAGCGAGCCGAGCAGGTAGGCGAGAATCGCCAGTAACCAAAACATGCTAACTATTCCGGGCGAGGACGCCCTGATTCTAACGGCGCATTGCGCCCTTGTCGTGCAGCGGAGAAAAGTGCTTGGACAGAGTGTTTATCGAGGGCCTGGAAGTTGACACCGTGATTGGTGCATACGACTGGGAGCGCGGCATCCGACAGTGCCTGCGTCTTGATCTGAGCTTCGCCTGGGACAATCGCCCGGCCGCCGCCGGTGACGACCTCACCCTGGCGCTCGACTACGCCAGCGTTTCCACGCGCATCCAGGCGTTTGCCGAGCAGGCGCAATTCCAGTTGGTCGAGACTTTTGCCGAGCGTCTGGTTGAAGTGCTGATGACGGAATTCAAGATTACCTGGATCCGCCTGAAGCTGACCAAGCCAGGCGCTGTGCCGGCCGCCAAGGGTGGTGTGGGTGTGGAGATCGAGCGCGGATGTCGCTGACTCAGGTGTACCTCGGGCTCGGTAGCAATATCGAGCGCGAACCCCATTTGCGCGCCGGTCTCGATGCGCTGGCCACGTTTCTGGTGGATATCCGCTGTTCGGCAGTGTTCGAAAGCCAGCCGGTGGGGATCAAGAGCGGGCCGTTCTTCAACTTCGTGGTGTCGGCGTATACCGACTTGCCGTTGATGGAACTGGATCGGCGCTTGAAGTTCATCGAGGCTGATAACGGTCGTTATGCGCCGGAGCGCAAGGGTTTGCCGCTGGATATCGACGTGCTGCTGTATGGCGATCTGGTGGGTAACTTCGACGGTCTGGTCCTGCCGCGGGCGGAAATCCTGAAAAATGCTTTTGTGCTGTGGCCGCTGTCGCTGATTGCGCCGGATCGTGTGCATCCGGGCGTGGGAAAAAGCTTCGCGACGTTGTGGGCTGAGGCGCAGATTGATCAGGTGTTGGCGCCGGTGCCTTTCGAGTGGCGTGGCGAACAACTGACCCCGCCGAATCTTTAAAGCAAAAGATCGCAGCCTGCGGCAGTTCCTACAGGGAAATGCATAACCCCATGTAGGAGCTGCCGAAGGCTGCGATCTTTTGATCTTGCTTCAAGCGCTCTCTTTGTAAGCCTTCAGTGCCTTGAGCCTTTCACGTTTCAGTGCCTCGCCCAGCTCTGGCCCTTTGAATCCCTTCTCCAGCAACGGCTGCACCGCCACGCCACGTGCAACAGTCGCCGCGCCACGCAGATAATCCGCCTGTGGATAACTTCTCTGCTCAAGCCCTTTGCGCCCGCGTGCATCCATCTCGCAAGCAGCAATGAACTCTTCAAAGCGCTGGGGGCGGCGATACACATCAAAACTTTGCAGTAATTCCAGCAGCGTCGAAGCTTTCAACTCCAGCGCACGATGTCCATGGGTGTGGTACTGGCCGACCAGTAGCGCCAATTCCTGACAGTCCTTCGGCGCCTTGAAGCGCTCGTTGACCGCTTTGATCAGCTTCAACCCTTTGTGCTCGTGGGCAATGTGCCGAGGCCATTCTTCTTTGGGCGTAAGGCCCTTGCCGAGGTCGTGCAGCAGGCAGGCCCAGCGCACGGTCAGCGGTTGTTTGTGCAGCGCTGACTGCTCCAGCACGCTCAAGGTGTGGATGCCGCTGTCGATTTCCGGGTGATGGATTTCCGGTTGCGGCACGCCAAACAAGGCATCGACTTCCGGCATCAGTACTTTCAGCGCTGCGCATTCACGCAGAACCTCGACGAACACCTGCGGCTGATCTTCCATCAGTGCCCGGGAGATTTCCTTCCAGCTACGTTCGGCAGTCAGCGCTTCCAGTTCACCGGATTCGCTGAGCTGACGCATCAGCTCCATGGTCTCGGGCGCGACGGCAAAGCCCAGTCCGGCATAGCGTGCTGCGAAGCGGGCAACACGCAGCACACGCAAGGGATCTTCGGCGAACGCCGGGGAAACGTGGCGAAGAATACGGTCTTCCAGATCGCGCTGGCCGTGATACGGATCGGTCAGGTTCTGTTGATCGTCTTCGGCCATGGCGTTGATGGTCAGATCGCGGCGGATCAGGTCTTCTTCAAGCGTTACTTCGGGGCTGGCGTGAAAGGTGAAACCGCCGTAGCCACGACCGCTTTTGCGTTCGGTGCGGGCGAGGGCATATTCCTCGCCGCTTTTGGGGTGAAGGAATACCGGGAAATCCGCGCCGACCGGGCGATAGCCCTGCGCGAGCATTTCTTCAGTGCTGGCGCCGACGACGACCCAGTCGATATCGGTGACCGGTTTGCCCAACAGGCGATCACGTACCGCACCGCCGACCTTATAAATCTGCATAAAAAACCTCCGTTAGCCCGACAGAATAACCCTTGCGTCGGACTTTCGGAGGCCAGAACCGGATCAAAGATGAATGACGGCCAGGTCGAGCCGACCGTAATCCCCTTCGCTGTGTTCACTGCGTGGCGGAACGTGATGGGTTTTCATGATCTGGTCGCCCTGCAGGGTTTCCAGATGAATATCGAAGCCCCACAGGCGATGCAGGTGTTTGAGCACCTCGTCGGTGGAGTCGCCCAGCGGTTTGCGGTCGTGTTGCTGGTGACGCAGAGTCAGGGAGCGATCGCCCCGTCGATCGATGCTGTAGATCTGCACGTTCGGCTCACGATTGCCGAGGTTGTACTGCGCTGCCAGGGTTTCGCGGATGATCCTGTAACCGGTTTCGTCGTGGATTGCCGGTACCAGCAGATCGTCTTTCTGGTCGTCATCGAGGATGCTGAACAGTTTCAGATCGCGGATTACTTTGGGCGACAGGTACTGCAGGATGAAACTTTCATCCTTGAAGCTGCTCATGGCGAACTTGATGGTCGAAAGCCAGTCGGTTCCGGCAATGTCCGGAAACCAGTGACGGTCTTCGTCGGTGGGCTCTTCACACATGCGCCGGATGTCACGGTACATGGCAAAGCCAAGTGCGTAGGGGTTGATGCCGCTGTAGTAGGGGCTGTCAAAACCTGGCTGGAACACCACGCTGGTGTGCGAGGTGAGGAATTCCATCATGAAACCGTCGGTGACCAGGCCTTCGTCATACAGGTCGTTCATCAGTGTGTAGTGCCAGAACGTTGCCCAGCCTTCGTTCATCACCTGAGTCTGGCGTTGTGGATAGAAATACTGGGCGATCTTGCGCACGATCCGCACAATCTCGCGCTGCCACGGTTCCAGCAATGGCGCGTGTTTCTCGATGAAGTAGAGGATGTTTTCCTGCGGTTCCGCGGGGAAGCGCGCATTGTCCTTGTCGCTGTATTTGTCTGCGCCTTTGGGAATCGTGCGCCACAGATCGTTGATCTGCTTCTGCATGTGCTCTTCACGATCCTTCTGACGCCGCCGTTCTTCTTCGGCGGAAATCGGATAGGGGCGCTTGTAGCGGTCGACGCCGTAGTTCATCAAGGCGTGGCAGGAGTCGAGCAAGTCTTCCACCGCGTCGATGCCGTGGCGTTCCTCGCATTGCATGATGTACTGCTTGGCGAATACCAGGTAATCGATGATCGAGCTGGCATCGGTCCAGGTGCGGAACAGGTAATTGCCCTTGAAGAAGCTGTTGTGGCCATAGCACGCGTGGGCCACCACCAGCGCCTGCATGCAGATGGTGTTTTCTTCCATCAGATAAGCGATGCACGGATCGGAGTTGATCACGATTTCGTAGGCCAGCCCCATCTGCCCGCGACTGTAGGATTTTTCGGTGCTGAGGAAGTGCTTGCCGTAGGACCAGTGGTGGTAACCCAGCGGCATGCCGACCGAGGCGTACGCGTCCATCATTTGCTCGGCGGTGATCACTTCGATCTGGTTGGGGTAAGTATCCAGCGCATAACCGGCCGCGATACGGGCGATTTCGCGGTCGTAGGTCTGGATCAGCTCGAACGTCCATTCGGAGCCGGTAGAAATGGGTTGGCGCTTCTGCTCTTTGGCGGTCATGTCACTAACCTGCGCTGGAAGAGTTCACGGAAGACCGGATAGATATCCCCGGCCGAGACCAGTTGCTGCTGGGCAAACGTGTCGGAAAAGGCTTCGGCGATGCGTTCGTATTCGTACCAGAGGGCCTGATGTTCGCGCGGGGTGATCTCCACATAAGTGTAGTACTGCACAAACGGCATGATCTGGTTGATCAGGATGTCGCGGCAGATCGGCGAGTCGTCGTTCCAGTTGTCACCGTCGGAAGCCTGTGCGGCGTAGATGTTCCACTCGTTGCTCGGATAGCGCTCGGCCATGATCTCCTGCATCAGTTTCAGGGCGCTGGAAACGATGGTGCCGCCGGTTTCCCGCGAATAGAAAAACTCCTCTTCATCGACTTCCCGGGCACTGGTGTGGTGGCGGATGAATACCACGTCGATCTTGTCGTAGTTACGCTTGAGGAACAGGTACAACAGGATGAAAAAGCGTTTGGCGATGTCCTTGGTCGCCTGGGTCATGGAGCCGGAGACGTCCATCAGGCAGAACATCACCGCTTTCGAGCTGGGGTTGGGCTGTTTGATCAGCAGGTTGTATTTCAAATCGAAGGTATCGAGAAACGGCACGCGATGGATGCGCGCACTGAGCTTTTCGATTTCGGCTTCGAGTTCCTGAATATCGCCGAAGTTGTCCGGTTCTTCGCGTCTCAGGCGCTCCAGCTCTTCTTTGACTTCGCGCAGTTTCGCCCGGCTGCTGCCGGACAGGGCGATGCGCCGTGCATGGGCCGAGCGCAGGGTGCGGATGATATTGATGCGTGACGGATTGCCTTCGTTGCTGATCCCGGCGCGTACGGTTTTAAAGGTGTCGGTGCCGCTGAGGTTGCGTTTGACCAGGTTGGGCAGTTCGAGATCTTCGAACATGAATTCGAGGAATTCTTCCTGGGTGATCTGGAAGACAAACTCGTCCATACCCTCGCCGGAGTTGCCGGCCTTGCCCGGCCCGCGTCCGCCGCCACCACCCGGTGGCCGGGCGATGTGTTCGCCGGCAGTGAACTCCTTGTTGCCGGGATGAACCACGGTCTGCTTGCCGCCGCGGCCGTGGTGAAGCACCGGCTCGTCGATGTCGCGACCGGGAATGCTGATCTGCTCGCCGTGCTCCATATCGGTAATCGAGCGCCGGCTGACCGCCTCTTCGACAGCCTTCTTGATGTGGTCACGGTAACGCCGCAGGAAACGCTGACGGTTCACCGTGCTCTTGTTCTTGCCATTGAGACGTCGGTCGATCACATAGCTCATAGACCCCTCCGGGGAGCTTCAAGTCATAAGCTTCAAGCTGCAAGTGAAAGCTATCCCGTCCTCGAGATCGGTTTTTGCTGTTCTCTTGCAGCTTGTCGCTAGAAGCTTGCAGCTGCTTTATTGCGATTTGCGGACCCGTAGGTACCATTCGGAAAGAAGCCGTACCTGTTTGTCGGTGTAGCCGCGTTCGACCATTCGTGTAACGAAGTCGTTGTGTTTCTGCTGATCCTCTTTGCTGGCCTTGGCGTTGAAGCTGATGACTGGCAGCAGATCCTCGGTGTTCGAGAACATTTTCTTCTCGATGACCACCCGCAGTTTTTCGTAGCTGAGCCAGGTCGGGTTCTTGCCGTTGTTGTTGGCCCGGGCGCGCAGGACGAAGTTGACGATCTCGTTGCGGAAATCCTTCGGATTGCTGATCCCGGCCGGTTTTTCGATTTTTTCCAGTTCCTCGTTGAGGGCCACGCGGTTGAGGATTTCGCCTGTTTCCGGATCGCGGTATTCCTGATCCTGAATCCAGAAGTCCGCATACAGCACGTAGCGGTCGAAGATATTCTGACCGTACTCGCTGTAAGACTCGAGGTACGCGGTCTGAATCTCTTTGCCGATGAACTCGATATAACGCGGTGCCAGGTATTCCTTCAGGTAGCGCAGGTAGCGCTCACGGGTTTCAGCCTGGAACTGTTCCTGTTCGATCTGCTGTTCCAGCACATAGAGCAGGTGCACCGGGTTGGCGGCGATTTCGTGCGGATCGAAGTTGAACACCTTGGACAGGATCTTGAATGCAAACCGGGTCGACAGACCGTTCATGCCTTCATCCACGCCCGCAGAGTCGCGGTATTCCTGAATCGATTTGGCTTTCGGATCGGTGTCCTTGAGGTTTTCGCCGTCGTAGACGCGCATCTTCGAATAGATGTTGGAGTTTTCCGGCTCCTTGAGGCGCGACAGCACGGTGAACTGCGCGAGCATCTTCAGGGTGTCCGGTGCGCAATGCGCCTTGGCCAGAGAACTGTTGAACAACAGTTTGTCGTAGATCTTCACCTCGTCGCTGACCCGCAGGCAGTACGGCACTTTGACGATGTAGATCCGGTCGATGAACGCTTCGTTATTCTTGTTGTTGCGGAAGGTGTGCCACTCCGATTCGTTGGAGTGCGCCAGCAGGATCCCGGTGAACGGAATCGCGCCGAGACCTTCGGTACTGTTGTAGTTGCCTTCCTGAGTCGCAGTCAGCAACGGATGGAGCACCTTGATCGGTGCCTTGAACATTTCGACGAATTCCATCAAGCCCTGGTTGGCCCGGCACAGCGCACCGGAGTAGCTGTAGGCATCGGCGTCGTTCTGTGGGTATTCCTCGAGTTTGCGGATGTCGACTTTACCGACCAGCGCGGAAATGTCCTGGTTGTTCTCGTCACCCGGTTCGGTCTTGGCCACGGCGATCTGGTTGAGGATCGACGGATACAGTTTGACCACGCGGAACTGGCTGATGTCGCCGCCGAATTCGGCCAGGCGTTTGGTCGCCCATGGCGACATGATGGTATTCAGATAACGCCGTGGAATTCCGAAATCTTCTTCGAGGATCGCGCCATCTTCGGTGGCGTTGAACAGACCCAGCGGCGATTCGAATACCGGCGAACCCTTGATTGCGTAGAAGGGCACTTTCTCGATCAGCTGTTTCAGCTTCTCGGCCAGGGACGATTTACCGCCACCAACAGGGCCGAGGAGATAGAGGATCTGTTTCTTCTCTTCCAGGCCTTGGGCGGCATGGCGGAAATACGAGACGATCTGGTCGATGCATTCTTCCATCCCGTGGAAGTCTTCAAAGGCCGGATAGCGACGGATCACCTTGTTGGAGAAGATGCGTGACAGCCTCGAGTTGGTCGAGGTGTCGAGCAGTTCCGGTTCGCCGATGGCCAGCAATAGACGCTCGGCGGCGGAAACGTAGGCGCTACGGTCTTTTTTGCACAGCTCCAGGTACTCTTGCAGCGAGAGTTCTTCCTGGCGTGTGGACTCGAAGCGTTGTTGGAAGTGGCTAAAGATACTCATGACGTCACCTCGCTCGATACGTGGAGCCGACGCCGGATCACTCAGTCGATGCTGGCAAGCAGCCGCTGTGGCAGCTGATTGTTTACCCCCCAGAACACTTTCACGACCGACAATCGTAAAAGTCACTCCCGATGACCCGTGCGCCGGTGTACCGGCTCTCCCCTGTTTTGGATGGCCTGGGCTTAAGGATAGTTGGGAATTCGGGAGGTAAAGGCGAGATACGTAATTATGTGTGGCAAGACCGTTCGTCTGCCCGCGCAGGCCCACGGGAGCCGGGGCCTGCACGTTACAAAAAAATTATTCGGAGGTGCCTTGCGCGGTTTCCGCAGGGTAGGTCGTACGCCAGAGTTCGAAACCGCCGTCCATGCTGTAGACGTCCGAGAAGCCCTGGCTGATCAGGTAAGCGGCAGCGCCCTGGCTGGAATTGCCGTGGTAGCAGACGACGACGGTCGGGGCGTCGAGGTCGGCGCCCTGAATGAAGGCATGCAGGGAATGATTGTCCAGATGCTTCGAGCCGCTGATATGCAGGGCAGCGAAGGTCGCTGGGTCGCGCACGTCGACCACAACAGCACCTTGCTCACGCAGGGCCTGAGCCTGCTCCGGGGGGATTCGTTTGAATTCGCTCATGGCGGGTTCCTGTTGCTCTGCTGAATGCGCAGTCTAACGCGGTGCGCTGACTGGCGAAGTTTCGGGGATAAGTGGTGCTACGGTCGGGGCGAGGCCGCCATGTTCGTCGCATTTGCACGACAGGCGTTCGCCGCTGTCGACGTTCATCAGGGTCAGGCTGCCGCCCCAGACACAACCGGTGTCCAGCGCAGAAATGCCTGGCTCATGGATATTGCCTTCCAGCGCCGCCCAGTGGCCAAAGATGATTCGCAGGCCTTTGGTCTTGCGGTCTTTGTGTTGGAACCACGGTTTGTAGCCTGGCGGCGCGGTGTCGAGGCCTTCCTTGCTCTTGAGGTCGAGCTTGCCCTCGGCGGTGCAGAAGCGCATGCGGGTGAAGTAGTTGGTGATGACGCGCAGGCGGGTCACGCCTTTGAGGTCGTTATCCCATTTCGCCGGATCGTTGCCGTACATGCCGTCGAGGTAAGCGGGAAACAGATTGTCGTCGCGCAGGGCGGTTTCGACTTCGTCGGCACACTTCAAGGCTCGGCGCAGCGACCACTGCGGGGGAATGCCGGCGTGGACCATGGCGACGTCGCGCGTCTCATCGTAGTGCATGAGCTTTTGCTGACGTACCCACTCAAGCAGTTCGGCGCAGTCTGGCGCGTCGAGAATCTCGCGCAGCGTGTCTGACTTCTTCAGGCGTTCGATGTTTTTTGCCGCCGCCAGCAGATGCAGGTCGTGATTGCCGAGGACGCAGACCAGCGATTCGCGCATGCCATAGAGAAAGCGCAGGGTTTCCAGTGACTGCGGGCCACGGTTGACCAGATCACCCACCAGCCAGAGCCGATCGAGTTTCGGATCGAACGCGACTTGCTTGAGCAGGCACTTGAGCGGTTCGAGGCAGCCTTGCAGGTCGCCGACGGCGTACGTCGCCATCAGTGCAGGGCTCCGGGGACGGCTAGGCGGAAGGGCTTGATGACTGCGTCGAAATGTTGGCCGTCACTGGCGACCATCTCGTAAGTACCTTGCATGGTGCCGACCTTGGTGGTCATGACCGTGCCGCTGCTGTAGGTGTGGCTTTTGCCTGAATCGATCAGCGGTTGCTGGCCGACGACACCCGCGCCGCGTACCTCTTCGACATGGCCGTCACCGTCGGTGATCACCCAGTGGCGTGACATCAGGCGTGCGGGTTGCTCGCCATTGTTCTGCACGGTGATGGTGTAGGCGAAGGCGAAGCGGTCGTGTTCGGGTTGCGATTGGTCTGCCAGATAGTGGGTAACGACGCTGACATCGACCTGATAACGAGGATCGGACATGCAAAAGGGCCTTAAACGAAGCGGAACGCGAGGCGTAGCTGATGGGGAATCAGTCTAGGCAAGTATCGGGCAGTAAACCAGAGTGGCGTCCTGCCCGATAGCGTTCATCGCCGGTCAGTCGGCGGCGGGTGCTGGCGGGACTTGTTCGCTGAGCTTGTCGGCCAGGCGCACGAACGCGGCCAGGTCGAGTTGCTCCGGACGCAAGCTGCCATCGACGCCGGCCGCTTCGATCTCGGCAGCGGTCATCAATTGCTTGAGCGTGTTGCGCAAGGTCTTGCGGCGCTGGTTGAAGGCTTCGCGTACGACGCGCTCAAGCAGGCGATGATCTTTTGCCGGGTGTGGCAGCACCGCGTGCGGCACCAGGCGGACGATCGCCGAGTCGACTTTCGGTGGCGGGTTGAACGCGCCCGGACCGACGTTGAACAGGTGTTCGACGCGGCAATGGTACTGAACCATGATCGACAGGCGACCCCAGTCACCGCCGCCCGGGCCTGCTGCCAGACGCTCGACCACTTCTTTCTGCAGCATGAAGTGCATGTCGCGAATGATGCCGGCGTTGTTCAGCAGGTGAAAAATCAGCGGCGTCGAGATGTTGTACGGCAGGTTGCCGACGACGCGCAGGCTGTTGGGGGCGGCATTGAGCGTGTTGAAGTCGAACTTCAGCGCATCGCCCTGATGCAGGTTGAAGTTGCTCTTGCCGGCGAACTGCTGATTGAGGATCGGGATCAGATCCTTGTCCAGTTCCACCACGTCCAGCTGCGCGCCAGAGTTGAGCAGGCCGGCGGTCAGTGCGCCCTGGCCCGGGCCGATTTCCAGCAGGCGATCTTCGGACTTGGCACTGATGGAGCGCAGGATGCGGTCGATAACGCCGGCATCGTGCAGGAAGTTCTGGCCAAAGCGTTTGCGCGCCTTGTGTTGGTATTGCTCGGTCATAAACGGGTCTCGGCCATCTGGTAGGCGGTTTCCAGGGCGACTTGCAGGCTGCCGGTGTCGATTTTGCCGCTGCCGGCCAGATCCAGGGCGGTGCCGTGGTCGACCGATGTGCGGATGATCGGCAAGCCCAGGGTCACGTTGACGGCAGCGCCGAAGCCTTTGTACTTGAGCACAGGCAAGCCTTGGTCGTGGTACATCGCCAGCACTGCATCGCAGTGCTCCAGATATTTGGGGGTAAACAGAGTGTCGGCAGGCAGCGGGCCACGAAGGTCCATGCCCTCGCCGCGCAGGCGCTCTAATGTCGGTTCAATGATGTCGATTTCTTCATGGCCCAGGTGTCCGCCTTCACCGGCGTGCGGGTTGAGCCCGCAAACGAGGATGCGCGGTTGGGCGATGCCGAATTTGTTTTGCAGGTCGCTGTGCAGAATCCGCGTGACTCGCTCCAGCCGCTCCGGCGTGATCGCATCGGCGATGTCGCGCAGGGGCAGGTGAGTGGTGACCAGTGCCACACGCAAACCGCGTGTGGCGAGCATCATCACCACTTGGGCGGTATGGGTCAGGTCAGCGAGAAATTCCGTGTGTCCAGAGAAGGCGATACCCGACTCGTTGATCACGCCCTTGTGCACGGGGGCAGTGATCATCCCGGCGAAATCG
Source organism: Pseudomonas sp. NPDC087598 (assembly GCF_044743525.1). Taxonomy (NCBI): domain Bacteria; kingdom Pseudomonadati; phylum Pseudomonadota; class Gammaproteobacteria; order Pseudomonadales; family Pseudomonadaceae; genus Pseudomonas; species Pseudomonas sp. NPDC087598. The sequence continues at coordinate 15,203 of NZ_JBIUWQ010000055.1, forward strand.
CCGTTGAGGCAGCCGTTGCCGGCGCGGGTCAGGGTTTCGAGGACGAAGGCCGCATTGGCCTTGTCCAGTTGTCCGGCCACCACCGGGGCGCTGAGCGGTGTATCCCAAACATACAGGCTGTTGGCCGGCGCCGGAGCGTCCGGCCATTGCCCCGGGCCGACTTCCAGCAAGTTGACGGCCAGCCCCAGCTGCGCGGCCCGCTTAAGGAGCAGGTCGCGGCTGGTGATGGCAATCAGGGGATGTGGCTGGGCTTGCGAGGCGAGCAGCAGGCACAGGTCGGGACCGATGCCGGCTGGTTCGCCGGGTGTCAGCGCGAAACGCTTGGGTTTCACTGCGCTGCCTGGTCTGCACCAGGGAGTTTGATCTCTACGTACGCTTCGTCACGGATCTGACGCAGCCAGGTTTGCAGCTCTTCGTCGTATTTGCGGTTACGCAGTACGGTCATGGCTTGCTGCTCGCGGGCCTGTTCGGTGCTGTCGGTGGCGCGACGGCCAAGGACTTCCAGAACATGCCAGCCGTATTGGGTCTGGAACGGCTTGGACAGCTGACCTTGTGGGGTCTTGGCCATCACTTCACGGAATTCCGGCACCAGTACGTTCGGGTCGATCCAGTTCAGGTCGCCACCGTTGAGGGCGGAACCCGGGTCTTCGGAGTAGCTCTTGGCCAAAGTGGCGAAATCTTCACCTGCCAGGATTCGCTCATACAGCGATTGCACCAGGGCTTTGGTCTTGGCTTCGTCGCGGATCGGGCTTGGCTTGACCAGAATGTGGCGAACATGCACTTCGTCACGGGTCTGCGCTTCGCCGCCACGCTTGGCCAGCAACTTGAGGATGATGAAACCACCTGGCGTGCGTGCCGGCTGAGTCACGTCGCCGACGGCCATGCTGCTCAACTCGCGATCGAACGGAGGTGGCAGTTGAGCGGCTTTACGCCAGCCCATGTCGCCACCTTCCAGTGCGTTATCGCTGGCGGATTTGGCCACGGCCAATTGACCGAAGTCGGCGCCTTGCTTGAGCTGCTGGTAAACCTCCATGGCCTGACGTGCGGCACTCTGAATCGCTTCGGAGTTGGCGCTTTCCGGGGTCGGAATCAGGATGTTGGCCAGGTGCAGCTCTTCGGACAGTTGCATCTTGCCCAGATCGGAGGCGAGGAAGTTCTTCACTTCCTGCTCGGAGACCTGAATGCGCTCTGCCACGCGGCGCTGACGGACACGGCTGATGATCATCTCGCGCTTGATCTGGTCACGGGCGTCGTCATAAGACAGGCCGTCGTGTGCCAGGGCGGCGCGGAACTGGTCAACAGTCATGTTGTTGCGCTGGGCGATGGTGCCGACAGCCTGGTTCAGTTCTTCATCGGTGATGCGGATGCCGGAACGCTCGCCGATCTGCAGTTGCAGGTTTTCGACGATCAAGCGCTCGAGCACCTGTTGATCCAGGACACCTGGAGGTGGCAAGCCACCTCCACGCTTGGCGATGGTCTGCTGAACTTCATGAACGCGCTGGTCCAGTTGGCTCTGCATGACCACGTCGTTGTCGACGATCGCTACCACTTTATCGATGGACTGTACGGCGGCGTTGGCCGCCGTACCCAGAAACAGCGCGCCCAGCACTAGCGGGCGCAGACAATCAGAAAGCTTGGTCTTCACGTTCACGATAACCTTGAATGCCTTTGTCGAGGAAGCTCTCTACCTTGGCGCCAGTGAGGCCACCGAGTCCCTTCAGAACAATTTGGAGGAAGACGCCATGGTCGCCTTTTTCGTTTTGCGGAGCTTCCTGGCTGAACTCGTCATAGGAAACCCAATAACGGTTGATCAGGCGCAGTTTCCAGCAGCAGTTGTCGTACTCGAAACCACCGAAGGCTTCCAGGGTACGGTTACGGTTGTAGTCGTACTGCCAGCGGCTGATCGCGTTCCACTGTGGAACGATCGGCCAGATTACCGAGAAGTCATGCTGCTGGATCTTGTAGTAGTCCTTCACGTAGCCAGGCTGGCCTGGAGTGCCGTAGTCACCACCACCCACAGCCCACTTGCCGGTGTTTTGGTCGTAACGAATCTGGTCATTGCGATAGCGATAGCCGGCGTTGATGACCTTGTTCGGGTTGTCTTCAGGCTGGTAGTGGAACATCGCACTGCCGGAACGTGGGCTGCGGCTGTCCGGATCCCAGTTGTAGTCGGCCGTGGTGCGCCAGTCGCGGTTCCAGCGGTATTCGTATTCCAGTGCGTATGGCGAAACGTTGGATTTCGCGTCGTCACGGGTTTTGGCATCGATACCTGGCAGTTGTACTTCACGATCCTTGAAGTACAGTGCCTGGCCGACGCTGATGCGTTGACGTTCGAAGCCGTTGTCTTCGATCCAGCGGCTGGTTACACCCAGCGACAGTTTGTTCTCGTCACCGACGCGGTCGGAGCCGGAGAAGCGGTTGTCGCGGAACAGCGACGAGTAGTTGAAGGTGTATTCGCTGGTGTCGAACACCGGAATATCCGACTGGTCTTTCTCTGGTACATAGAGATAGAACAGGCGTGGTTCCAGCGTCTGGCGGTAGTTCTTGCCGAAGAATGACGTATTGCGGTCGAAGTACAGGCCGCTGTCGATGCTGGCAATAGGTACGCCGCGGTTCTGGTTGCTGCCGAATTTCCCGTAGAGATTCTGGTTTTCCGGAGACATGGCAGCAATCTGCGATTTGCCGGTACCGTCCAGATCAAGTTGATACTGGGTGTACTGATACTTGAGCGACGGCTTCAGGAAGCCATAAGTCCAGTTCATCGGCAGGCTGACACCTGGCTTCAGGTTCAAACGGTCGCCATTGGCACGGGCCAGACCTTGAACGTTGGTGTCCAAGCGCGGCGACGAGTTGCCGTCTTCATCGATGAAGTTGCCGGTTTTCAAGTCACGATCAAATCGCACCAGCTCGGTTTCATAATCGAAGTTCAGACCTTCCGGGTGATACGGCAGCTGACCATTGAAGGTGATCTGCGGCAGACGGCCATAAGGTGTGATATTCGAAACGGTTGCCAATTGATACTGCTGTGCGTTCAGAATCGCGGTATACGAATCGCCTCGATAGGCAACCAGACCCTGCTGGTTCACGAAGTCAGAACTCTTCACACCAATCTGATCGGTCTGCAGATCCTGGAAGTAATAAGGATCGCTGATCTTGGTGTAGTCAACCTGAGTAAGCACACGGGAGTCGAGACCACCCTTGTGCTGCCAGTTGTACATGTAGCGGGTTTTTTCGTAATCGGTCTGCTTGCTGCGTTCGGTGTCGTCATCGTTCAGATACGCAGCGCCGAACTGGCCTTCGCTGGACTTGGTCAGATAACGGAACTCGCCTTCCACCAACATGCCACGCTTGCTCATGTAACGCGGGTACAACGTGGCGTCGTAGTTAGGCGCCAGGTTGAAGTAGTACGGAGTGACCAGCATGAAGCCGGTATCGCTGCCGCTGCCGATGGTCGGCGGCAGGAAGCCCGACTGACGACGATCGTCGATCGGGAAGTAGATGTATGGCGTGTACAGGATCGGAATGTCTTTTACGCGCAACGTCACGTTGGTCGCGGTACCGAAGCCGGTGGCCGGGTTCAGGGTGATGTTATTACCCTTGAGCTGCCAGGCGTTGCTGTTCGGTTCGCACGTGGTGTACGTGCCGTCCTTGAGGCGGATGATCGCGTTTTCAGCACGCTTGGCGTACAGCGCGTTACCGCGGATGCGCGATTTGTGCATCACGTATTCGGCGTTGTCGACCTTGGCTTCACCGGTGTCGAGCTGCACATCGGCGTGGTCGCCGACGATCAGCGCACCGTTGTCGCGGATGCGCACGTCGCCATTGAGTTCGGCGCGGCTCTCGGCCTGATACAGGCTCGCCTCGTCGGACTCGACCTGCATGCTGCCCTGACGCAGGACGACATCACCGGCCAACGTACCGACTTGATCATCGGTGTTATAGCGCGAAGCTTTTGCGCCGATAAAGGTCGGAGCATCGCTTTTATTCGTCTTGTCATTCATGCCAGGACGAATCGGTTCGATATAGGCACCAGAGCAGTAAGGACCGGTCTCGGCCAGCTGGGCGGCGGTGAGCTTCTCGCGCGGAACCCAGTCGAGGTGACTGAAGTCTTCGCTACGGGATTTCAGGCCACGGCCTTTGGCTTCGGTGACCAGTGCCGTTTTCGGGCCTGTGTCGGAAGTCGAACCGTTTTCGCTCGGGGCTTCGCCGGTGGCGCTGACGGCACTGCCGTCATGCACTGGACGCGGCGGCAATGCAGCGGCCGGCGTCTTGGGCGAACAGTCCCAGGCACCCGTAGCCGAGACAGAGCAGTCATACTGCTCGGCGGCGACAACGAATTGACTGGCCAGAGGTTGCATAGCCAGCAGACTGCCGGTTACCAACAACGGAAATTTTTTACGAAACGCGGGGGATTTCAATGCCATCTTATTTGTCCGGGCTTGCTGCGTGCCATCTGCCCGCGGTGTGGGCGGCTCGCCTCTGGAGGGTCTGAATAAGATGCTTGATAATTACGCATGACCCGCTTGACGGCTAGCGCCGTCGGAGACCCTTGCAATGCCTGACCAAGATGTACGCTTGCAACACCTGAAAGTTTGGCTCGATGAGCAGTTGGCAATCCTGTTTGCAGATCAGGGCTGGGGCGCCGTGCCCCCGGCCACGTTGACCGCGGCCAGTAGTGACGCGAGTTTCCGCCGTTACTTCCGCTGGGAAGGCGCGGGTCGCAGCTTCGTCGTGATGGACGCGCCGCCACCCCAGGAAAACTGCAAACCGTTCGTGGATATCGCCTTTTTGCTGGCGAAATCCGGAATAAATGTGCCGAAAATTTATGCCGAAGACCTCGAACGCGGTTTTCTTTTGCTCAATGACCTGGGCAACAAGACCTATCTCGACGTAATTAATGGCGAAAGCGCCGATGCATTGTTCAGCGATGCCTTGCAAGCGCTGCTGGCTTTTCAGCAGTTGCCGATGGTCGCACCGTTGCCGAGTTATGACGTTGCGCTGTTGCGTCGCGAGCTGGAACTGTTCCCCGAGTGGTACGTGAAGCGTGAGTTGGGCGTCGAATTCGATTCGATCCAGCAGCAACAGTGGCAGCACGTCAGCGACTTGCTTATCGACAGCGCCCTGGCCCAGCCGAAAGTGCTGGTGCACCGTGACTACATGCCGCGCAACCTGATGCTCAGTGAGCCGAATCCCGGCGTACTGGATTTTCAGGATGCGGTTTATGGCCCGGTGACTTACGACGTGACGTGCCTGTTCAAGGACGCTTTCCTCAGTTGGCCTGAAGAGCGCGTGCGTGGCTGGCTGGAAAGTTACTGGCAGCAAGCGTCGGCACTGAACATCCCGGTGCAGCCGGATTTCGAAGACTTCCTGCGAGCCAGCGACCTGATGGGCGTGCAGCGTCACCTGAAAGTCATCGGTATCTTCGCGCGTATCTGTCACCGCGATGGCAAGCCGCGTTATCTGGCCGACGTGCCGCGTTTCTTCTCTTATATAGAAGCGGTGATCGCCCGACGTCCTGAACTGGCCGAGCTGCAAGCGCTGTTCGCCAGCCTGTGGGGTGGAGCAACAGCATGAAGGCAATGATTCTGGCGGCAGGCAAAGGCGAGCGCATGCGCCCGCTGACCCTGACCACCCCGAAACCGCTGGTGCGTGCCGGCGGCGTGCCCTTGATCGAATATCACCTGCGCGCCCTCGCGGCAGCCGGTTTCAGTGAAATCGTGATCAACCACGCCTGGCTCGGTCAGCAAATCGAGGACTATCTAGGCGACGGCTCGCAGTTTGGTGTGAGCATCCAGTACTCGCCGGAAGGCGAGCCGCTGGAAACCGGCGGCGGGATTTTCCGTGCGCTGCCGTTGCTCGGTGACGATGCGTTTGTGGTGGTCAACGGTGATATCTGGACCGATTACGACTTCAGCGTGCTGCATCAGCCGATCAATGGTCTGGCGCATCTGGTGCTGGCGGACAATCCGGCGCATCACCCGAGCGGCGATTTCACCCTGACCGATGGAAAGGTACGCGATGGCCAGCCTGATGCGCAGACCCTGACCTATAGCGGTATCGCCGTGCTGCATCCGCAGTTGTTCGATGGCTGCGCGGACGGTGCCTTCAAACTGGCGCCGTTGCTGCGCAAAGCCATGGCTGACGGGCAGGTGACGGGCGAGCGGCTGAAAGGTCACTGGGTCGATGTCGGTACGCATGAGCGTCTGGCCGAAGCTGAAGCCTTGATAGAAGCGAGTCGCTGATATGTTGTGGCCAGGGACTCTGATTGGAGCCGGAGCGGGTTTTGCGATCGCCAGCATTCCGGGGGCCATGCTTGGGGCGTTGTTGGGACAGGCGCTGGATCGGCGCCTGCACTTGCAGAGCTGGGGGCATTTGCGGGAAAAACTCGGCGGCCGGCCGATGCTGCGCAACGACGAATTGTTGTTCGTGTTGCTCGGGCGTCTGGCCAAGAGCGACGGGCGGGTCACGGACGGGCATATCCAGCAGGCGCGTAACGAAATGCGCGCGCTGGAGATGAGCGAACCGGCGACGCGTCGGGCGATTGCGGCGTTCAACCGAGGCAAGTCCGGTGGCGATAATCTGCGCGGTTATCTGCGGCGCCTGAGTGCGCAGCCGCACGCGGCCGAAGGTGTGTTGCGAGCATGCTGGCGGATGGTTTGGGCCGATGGCCGGGCGGGTGTCAGCGAGCGGGAATTGCTGGCGCAGTGGGGTAAATGGCTGGGCTGGACGACGCATCAGGTGCAGGCGCTGGCCAGTGATTACGAACCCGGCAAGCGGCCAATCGTCAGTGCGGCGGTGAGCTATCAGGAAGCGATGCGCCTGCTCGGTGTGTCGGCATCCAGCGAGCCGGCGCAGATCAAACGCGCTTATCGGCGTCTGCTCAGTCGTCATCACCCGGACAAGATTGCCGGCAGTGGCGCGACGCCAGCGCAGGTGCGCGACGCGACCGAGAAAACCCGCGACTTGCACAATGCTTACACGTTGATTCGTGAGCGGCGGGATTTTCGCTAGCGGTCAGGTCTGTATCGTCTGCGCTGGCCTCTTCGCGAGCAGGCTCGCTCCCACAGTGGATTGTGTACGCCGATCCAATGTGGGAGCGAGCCTGCTCGCGAAGGGGGCGACGCGGTCTGCCGGTCAGTCCGTGTTCTGTGGGTTCAACCAGCCACGCACGCGGCGGAACAACTGCTCTTGCTCAGCCTTGTTATCCGGCAATGCCTTGAGCGCCACCTGGCTGAATGCCGAGGTCTTCAAACGCTTGCTCGCCTGCATGCGCTCCAGCGCTGCGTTGCGATCCAGCGGTTTGTCCATGTAAAAAATATCCGCCGTCGGCAGCTTCAGCGTCGGCGTCAGTTCCGCCAGTGCCGGCTTGACCTTGACCGGTGCCTGCGCGTCGACCATGACAAATTTTTCCACCTGCGCCGTTTGCCTTTCGCTCAAGTAACGCGCGGCCCAGTACGCACCGGTACCGTGACCGAGCACAACAATGCGCCGCGCACTTTGCTGTTCGGCATAGGCAATGGCTGCGTCGATTCGCGCGAAGATGCGCTCGGCATCGGCTTTGGATTGTTCTTCGGTCGTCTCGGCAATCACCTGATCGGCGACTTCAGCCTCACCGCCCGCCGCTTGCTCGATCGGTTGCGCGGTGGTCGAATCTTTGCTGCCCGACTCAGGCGCTTTCGGGGCCGCAGCCGCTTCGACCACGCGCGGCGCGATGGCATCGGCTTGCAGATCGGGCAGAGTGATACTCAGGCTGCTCCATTCAACGTCCGGCAACTTGCGCCGCAATGGGCCGATGGCCTGAGGCCAGTCAGCGGTTTCACCCGTGCCGGGGATGATGATCACCGCGCCTTTGGGCTCGGCAGTGTTGGCCGGTTTCCACAAGGCGAGAAAGGTGTCGCTGGCGGCCTGCAACTGTTGCTGTTCCTGCGCCGGGACTTTACGTTGCAGTGCGGCGGCCTCTTCCTGACTACGCTCAAGCAATGGCTGGCGTTCGGCCGGTTTTTCTGCGGCGGATTTTTCCGCAGCGGCGGCAGGTGCCGGATCGGCTGCGTTGACGGAAAACGCACAAGGCAGGATCAGCGACAGGCACAATGCTGGCATTGCCAGGCGGTAGACAGAGGGCATCGGTTATTCCAGGCCAGAAAAGTATCCCGGCAGCCTAATGGGTTGGTCAGAATTTGTCAGTGTATGAGACTTCAATGAAGCGATTTTGCTGCCTGTGGGTTATCGGCTGTTTGTGGCTTCCCTTGATGGGCTGGGCGGCGCCTGCGCCATCAGCGCACGTTGCGCAGTTGTCGGCGAGTGAGCGGCAATGGCTCGCGCAGCACAACGAATTGCGCGTTGGCCTGGTATTACAGGCGCCGTATGCGCAATACGACCGACGCTTGCAGCGCTTGTCTGGGGCCAACGTAGAGTTGATGAAGTTGTTGGCCAAGGCACTCAATGTCGAGCTGAGCTGGCGCAACTTTCAGGATCTGGCGCAGCTGGAGATGGCTGCACGCGAAGGCGAAATCGATATCGCCCCGGGGCTGACCCAGACGCCGAGTGGCCTGCGTCTTTGGCAGTTCTCCGACCCGTACATGCGTGTGCCGCAATTGGTGGTCAGCGATCAGAAGGCCAGCGGCGGGGTGGATCTGGAGAAACTCGACAGCCAGACCCGTGTCGCCGTGCGCATGCCGAGCACCACCGCCGACTATCTGCGCGGCAACTATCCGCATCTGAACCTGCAAGGCGTGCCCCTTGAGCGTCAGGCATTGCAGCTGTTGTTGAGTCAGCAAGCGTCATACGCGATCGTTGATGAAGCGCAGCTCGGTCGCCTCTCGGCAGAGCCGGAGTTTGCCGAACTGGTGGTGGTCGGCGACATCGGTCTGCCGCAACTGCTGCGGGTCGGCTCGCGCCGCGACTGGCCGGAACTCGCCGGTATCGTCCAGAGTGCATTGCGTGCAATCCCGGCGAAGGATCTCGAACATCTGCACAGCCAATGGCTGCAACCGAAATACCCGCGACTGTCGGAGTCGCCGGGGTTCTGGCAGAACCTCAGTCTGTTGTTTGCCGTCATGTTGCTCAGTTGCGTGGCCATCGTGTTCTGGCAGCGGCGCCAACAGCACAGTCTTGAACAGCGTCTGCTCGCCGCGCGCGAAGACATCGCCTTGCGTGCTGCCAGCGAAGAGGCCCTGCGGCTGACACAGTTTTCCATCGATCAAAGCACTGTCGGCATTCTTTGGGTCAATTGGGACAGCCATGTGCGCTACGCCAACCGGGCGGCGGAAAATATGCTCGGTTATCCATCGGGCGGGCTGATCGAACGACCGCTGATCGATTTCGAACCGGGTTTGCACATGGACCGCTGGCTCAACCTGTGGAAGCGCGCACGGGCCAGTGAAGAAGGGCCGTTGAGTTTCGAAACCAGCTGCGTACGGGCCGATGGCAGTGTGCTGCCGGCGGACGTATCGCTGAGTTTCCTGCGTTTTCGCGACAGTGAGTATCTGGTGGTCTATCTCACCGATGTCACCGAACGCCGGCGTGCGCTGGCGGCGTTGCAGGAGAGCGAGGCGCGTCTGCAAGGCATTGCCGCCAACGTGCCGGGGCTGGTGTTCCGGCTGGAGCGGGCGCCGGTGACCGGGCAGATCGACTTTGCCTACATTTCCGAGGGCAGTGAGAACCTGGTGGGTTATGCGCCGGCGGCCATCGCACACCGCGACATGGGCCTGCGCAGTCTGGTGCATCCGGACGACAGGGCCAGTTATCACCAGACCCAGGATCAGGCGCTGGACACTGACAGCGATTGGTCGTGGCAGGGTCGAATTCTCACGCGCCAGGGGCAACAGCGCTGGGCCGAGATCAAGGCGATCACCCGGCAACTGGAGGATGGCGCCTATGTCTGGGATGGCATCGTCTGGGACATCACCGAGAGCAAACGCATCGAACTGGAGTTGGCGGCATCGCGCGAGCAATTGCGCGAACTGTCGGCGCACCTTGAGAGCGTGCGTGAAGAGGAAAAGGCGCGAATCGCTCGCGAGGTTCACGATGAACTGGGGCAGATGTTGACCGTGCTGAAACTGGAGACGTCGATGTGCGAACTAGCCTACGCACAACTCGACCCCGGTCTGAATGAGCGGCTGAACAGTATGAAACGCCTGATCGCGCAGTTGTTTCAATTGGTCCGCGATGTGGCGACGGCGCTGCGACCGCCGATTCTCGATGCCGGGATTGCCTCGGCAATCGAATGGCAGGCGCGGCGGTTCGAGGCGCGCACGCAGATTCCGTGTCTGGTGCAGGTGCCGGACAATCTGCCGCCACTGAGCGATGCCAAGGCAATTGGCCTGTTCCGCATTCTGCAAGAGGCACTGACCAACGTCATGCGCCATGCCCAGGCGCATACTGTCGAACTGACGCTGACGCTGGAAGGCGATGAATTGTGTCTGACGGTCAGTGATGACGGCGTAGGATTTGTCGCCGTTGCCGGTCGGCCGACGTCGTTTGGACTGGTCGGCATGCGCGAGCGGGTGTTGATCATGGGCGGGCGGTTGACGCTGGAGAGTGAGCCGGGGGAGGGCACCAGTCTGATGGTGCGAGTGCCGGTGAGTGAGGTCTGAAAGTCTGTAGTGTTTGGGCTGACGCTATCGCGAGCAGGCTCACTCCCACATTGGAATGCACTTCCCAGTGGGAGCGAGCCTGCTCGCGAATGACCCTGGCGCTGAATAAGAACAATGGAGAAGAACGTGATCCGTGTACTGGTAGCCGAAGACCACACCATCGTCCGTGAAGGCATCAAGCAATTGATCGGCCTGGCCAAGGATCTGCAAGTGGTGGGGGAGGCGAGCAATGGCGAGCAGTTGCTCGAAACCCTGCGCAGCGTGCCGTGCGAGGTGGTCTTGCTGGACATCTCCATGCCCGGGGTCAACGGTCTTGAGGCGATCCCGCGAATCCGTGCGCTGAACAACCCGCCGGCGATTCTGGTGCTGTCGATGCACGACGAAGCGCAAATGGCCGCTCGCGCCTTGAAGGTCGGTGCGGCCGGGTATGCGACCAAGGACAGCGATCCGGCGCTGTTGCTCACGGCGATCCGCAAAGTCGCGGCGGGCGGGCGCTATATCGATCCGGATCTGGCTGACCGGATGGTCTTCGAGGTTGGCCTGACTGATGCGCGGCCGTTGCACTCATTGTTGTCCGAACGCGAGTTCTCGGTGTTCGAGCGCCTCGCCCAAGGCGCCAACGTCAACGACATCGCCCAGCAACTGGCCCTGAGCAGCAAAACCATCAGCACGCACAAGGCGCGGTTGATGCAGAAGCTCAACATCACCTCGCTCGCCGAACTGGTGAAATACGCAATGGAACACAAACTCCTTTAAATGCATCACAAAATCCTGTGGGAGCTGGCTTGCCAGCGATGGCGGTATGTCTGTTACTTCAACGCTGACTGATCCACCGCTATCGCTGGCAAGCCAGCTCCCACAGGTTTCTCTGTGTTGACTGAGAATGTGGGCATATCTGTTAGCGACAGCCGCTTTTGCTTGTTCTTGCGGCTTGCAGCTCGACGCTTGCAACTGCCTTGTCCATTAGCGCCATCCTTGTAGGGCAATCCCTACCCTCAACCTTCCATCCGGCTGAGGCGATTCTCTCCTGCGCCCCGATTTGCGTGCCTGCCGCCAGCCACTAGGCTTGATACACAAGCAGTCATCAACAACAAAGGTGTGGGTATGAGCCAGGTCGATACAAACGCAGGGGCCAGTGATGTGCTGGTCAGCTTTCGTGGAGTGCAGAAGAGCTACGACGGCGAGAACCTGATCGTCAAAGACCTCAACCTGGACATTCGCAAAGGTGAATTCCTGACCCTGCTCGGGCCGTCCGGTTCCGGCAAGACCACCAGCCTGATGATGCTCGCCGGTTTCGAGACGCCGACGGCCGGTGAGATTCTGCTGGCCGGGCGTTCGATCAACAACGTGCCGCCGCACAAGCGCGACATCGGCATGGTGTTCCAGAACTACGCGCTGTTCCCGCACATGACCGTCGCGGAAAACCTTGCCTTCCCGCTGACCGTGCGTGGCCTGAACAAAAGTGATGTCAGCGACCGCGTGAAGAAAGTCCTCAGCATGGTCCAGCTCGATGCGTTTGCCTCGCGCTATCCGGCGCAGTTGTCCGGTGGTCAGCAGCAACGTGTGGCATTGGCCCGCGCCTTGGTGTTCGAACCGCAACTGGTGTTGATGGATGAGCCGCTCGGCGCTCTCGACAAACAACTGCGTGAACACATGCAGATGGAAATCAAACACCTGCACCAGCGCCTCGGCGTGACCGTGGTCTACGTGACCCACGATCAGGGTGAGGCGCTGACCATGTCTGATCGCGTTGCAGTATTTCATCAGGGCGAAATCCAGCAGATCGCCCCACCGCGCACCCTTTACGAAGAACCGAAAAACACCTTCGTCGCCAACTTCATCGGCGAGAACAACCGCCTCAACGGTCGCCTGCTCAGCCAGAGCGGCGAGCGCTGCGTGGTCGAACTGGGCCGTGGCGAAAAGGTCGAGGCACTGGCAGTCAACGTCGGCCAGACCGGCGAACCGGTGACCCTGTCGATTCGCCCGGAACGCGTCAGCCTCAACGGCTCGAGCGACCAATGCGTCAACCGCTTCTCAGGGAGGGTGGCGGAATTCATCTATCTGGGCGACCACGTCCGGGTGCGCCTGGAAGTCTGCGGCAAGACCGACTTCTTCGTGAAACAACCGATTGCCGAGCTCGATCCCGCGCTCGCTGTCGGCGACGTGGTACCGCTTGGCTGGCAGGTCGAGCACGTTCGCGCGCTCGATCCACTTCTAGAGGCGCATTAATCGCCCCGGCAATACCAACACCAACCCTGCACGTGGAGAGAACAATAAATGTTGAGATCCCTGAAGTTCACCGCCCTGACCCTGGGCCTGATGGGTGCGGCCAGCGCAATGGCTGCTGGCCCGGATTTGACCGTGGTGTCGTTTGGCGGGGCGAACAAGGCGGCGCAAGTCAAAGCCTTCTATGCACCGTGGGAAGCGGCGGGTAACGGCAAAATCGTTGCCGGCGAATACAACGGCGAAATGGCCAAGGTCAAAGCCATGGTCGACACCAAGAGCGTGTCGTGGGATCTGGTCGAAGTTGAATCGCCGGAACTGTCCCGTGGCTGTGACGAAGACATGTTCGAGCAACTCGACCCGGCCCTGTTCGGCAAGACTGAAGACTACGTCAAAGGCGCAATCCAGCCTTGCGGCGTGGGCTTCTTCGTCTGGTCGACCGTGCTTGCCTACAACGCTGACAAGCTGAAAACCGCACCGACCAGTTGGGCGGATTTCTGGGACACGAAGAAATTCCCGGGCAAGCGTGGCCTGCGCAAAGGCGCCAAGTACACCCTCGAATTCGCGTTGATGGCCGACGGCGTTGCGCCGAAAGACGTCTACAAAGAGCTGGCGAGCAAGGGTGGTCAGGATCGCGCGTTCAAGAAACTTGATGAGCTGAAGCCAAGCATTCAGTGGTGGGAAGCCGGCGCACAACCGCCGCAGTACCTCGCTTCCGGTGACGTGGTCATGAGCTCGGCGTACAACGGACGCATCGCAGCCGTGCAGAAAGAATCCAACCTGAAAGTGGTCTGGAACGGCGGCATCTACGACTTCGACGCGTGGGCCATCCCGAAAGGTCTGGACGCCAAGCGTGCCGAAGCGGCGAAGAAATTCATTGCCTACTCGGTACAGCCGCAACAGCAGAAGACCTACTCGGAAAACATCGCCTACGGCCCGGCCAATACCCAAGCCGTACCGCTGCTGGCCAAGGATGTCCTGAAAGACATGCCGACCACCCCGGAAAACATCGCCAACCAAGTGCAGATCGACGTCAGCTTCTGGGCTGACAACGGCGAGCAACTGGAACAGCGCTTCAACTCCTGGGCTGCGAAATAACCACTGTTTTACCTGTATGAGGGCTCTTGTGGCGAGGGAGCTTGCTCCCGCTTGAGTGCGCAGCACTCACAAAATTGGCGCTGCCAACAAAATTTTGGGGCCGCTTCGCAGCCCAGCGCGAGCAAGCTCGCTCGCCACAGGGATTTCCTTTTGCTCGGGCGTGGTGTTTCAACACAACAGAGGTGGTTCTCCACCTCTGTAACGATCAAAGATTTGCGGAGTACGTCATGGCCATCGCCGTTCCCCTGAACGAGGGCACCAGCCCCACCTTGAAGCAGAAGCTCAAGCGCGCCGAGCGGGTCAACCGCTGGAAGGCCCAGGCGCTGATTGCGCCGCTGGTGCTGTTTCTGTTGCTGGTGTTCCTGGTGCCGATCGTGGCGCTGCTCTACAAAAGCGTCGGCAACCCCGAAGTGGTCGGCGGCATGCCGCGCACTGTGGCGGCCATCGCCAGTTGGGACGGCCGCGGCTTGCCCGCTGAACCCGTCTACAAAGCCGCCGGCGAAGACCTCGCCGAAGCACGCAAAAACCAGACGCTGGGCGATTTGTCCAAGCGCTTGAACATGGAGTTGGCCGGCTATCGCAGCCTGCTGACCAAAACCGCCCGGGCGCTGCCTTTCGCCAGCGAACCGGCCTCTTATAAAGACGCACTGGAAGCGCTCGACGAGCGTTGGGGCGATCCGGCCTACTGGCAAGCGGTGAAACGCAACACCAGCAGCATCACCCCTTACTACCTGCTGGCGGCGGTCGACCACCGCATCGACGACCTCGGTGAAATCGCCCCGGCCACACCGGACCAGGCGATCTACCTCGACATCTTCGCCCGCACTTTCTGGATGGGCCTGATCATCACCGTGATCTGCCTGCTGCTCGCTTATCCACTGGCGTATCTGCTGGCGAACCTGCCATCGCGCCAGAGCAACCTGCTGATGATTCTGGTGCTGCTGCCGTTCTGGACCTCGATTCTGGTACGGGTCGCGGCGTGGATCGTGCTCCTGCAATCGGGCGGACTGATCAACAGCGCGCTGCTGGCCATGGGCATCATCGATAAACCGCTGGAACTGGTGTTCAACCGTACCGGCGTGTACATCTCGATGGTGCACATCCTGCTGCCGTTCATGATTCTGCCGATCTACAGCGTAATGAAAGGCATCTCGCCGACCTACATGCGCGCCGCGATTTCGCTGGGTTGCCATCCGTTCGCCAGTTTCTGGCGGGTGTACTTCCCGCAGACTTACGCCGGTGTTGGCGCCGGTTGTCTGTTGGTGTTCATCCTCGCCATCGGCTACTACATCACTCCGGCGCTGCTCGGTAGCCCGAACGATCAGATGGTCAGCTACTTCGTCGCGTTCTACACCAACACCAGCATCAACTGGGGCATGGCCACTGCGCTGGGCGGGCTGTTGCTGCTGGCGACCGTGGTGCTTTATCTGATTTACAGCTGGCTGGTGGGCGCCAGTCGCCTGCGCCTGAGCTAAGGGGAGTTTGAAATGCTGAGTCCTTACATGTCGCCCATCGAACGGGTGTGGTTCTACAGCTTGCGGATCCTTTGCGGCCTGATCCTGCTGTTCCTGATTCTGCCGGTGCTGGTGATCGTGCCGCTGTCGTTCAACTCGGGCAGTTTCCTCGTGTACCCGCTGCAAGGTTTTTCGCTGCACTGGTATCAGGACTTCTTCGCCTCGGCGGAATGGATGCGCGCACTGAAGAACAGCATCATCGTCGCCCCGGCCGCAACCGTGCTGGCGATGGTCTTTGGCACGCTGGCGGCGATCGGCCTGACCCGTGGCGACTTTCCCGGAAAGTCGCTGGTGATGGCGCTGGTGATTTCGCCGATGGTAGTCCCGGTGGTGATCATCGGCGTGGCGAGTTATCTGTTCTTCGCACCGCTGGGGCTGGGCAACAGTTTCTTCTCGCTGATCGTGGTGCACGCAGTGCTGGGTGTGCCGTTTGTGATCATCACCGTGTCGGCAACGTTGCAGGGCTTCAACCACAATCTGGTGCGTGCTGCCGCAAGTCTTGGCGCTTCGCCGCTGACCGCATTCCGTCGGGTGACCTTGCCGCTGATTGCGCCGGGGGTGATTTCCGGCGCGCTGTTTGCCTTTGCGACGTCGTTTGATGAAGTGGTGGTGACGCTGTTTCTCGCCGGGCCTGAGCAAGCGACGTTGCCTCGGCAGATGTTCAGCGGCATTCGGGAGAATTTGAGTCCGACGATCGCAGCTGCCGCGACTCTGTTGATCGCTTTCTCGGTGATCCTGCTGCTGACCCTGGAATGGCTGCGGGGCCGCAGCGAAAAACTGCGTACCGCTCAGGTCTGAATTAGTATGCGGTCAAAAATGTGGGAGCGAGCCTGCTCGCGAAAGGGGTGTGTCAGCTGGCCAATCAGTTGAGTGGAGCACCGTATTCGCGAGCAGGCTCGCTCCCACACTTGATGGGCGTTGCGCTCGGGTTAGTCATTCATGGCCTGAATAGCAGACAACGCCAAACCCTCAGCTAATCTTGTGCCCAGCTCCCACATCTATAAGAGGCTGCGCACGATGAGTCTGTCCCAGTTCAAAATCGCTCACAAATTGATCACCGGCGCCGCAGCCATCGAGCAACTGGCGGCCGAGCTGACACGCCTCGACATCGACAACCCACTGATCGTCACCGACGCCGCCCTGGTCAAGTCCGGCACGGTAGAGCTGGCGCTGTGCCAATTGGGTGGGCGCGAGTACGAGATTTTCGACCGTGTCCTGCCGGACCCGGAAATCGCCATCGTCGAAGACTGCATGCGCGTTTACCGCGAAGGCGGGCATGACGGCTTGATCGGCCTTGGCGGTGGCAGTGCCATCGACATCGCCAAAAGTGTCGCGGCCTATGCCGGTTACCACGGTGCGCTGGAAGATTTGTTTGGTGTCGATCAGGTGCCGCGCAAAGGCCCGCCGCTGATCGCCATCCCGACCACCGCCGGTACCGGGTCGGAAGTGACCAACGTCGCCATCCTCTCCGACAAGGTTGCCCAACTGAAGAAAGGCATCGTCAGCGACTTTCTATTACCGGACGTGGCGCTGGTCAGTCCGCAGATGACCCTGACTTGCCCGCGAAGTGTCACCGCCGCCAGTGGCGTTGATGCGCTGGTGCACGCCATCGAGTCCTATCTGTCGGTGAATGCTTCGCCAATTACCGATTCGTTGGCCATCGGCGCCATCAAACTGATCGCCAAAGCGTTGCCCAAGGCCTACGCCAATGGCGCCAATCTGCAAGCGCGCGAGGACATGGCCACCGCCAGCCTGATGGCCGGCATGGCGTTCGGCAATGCCGGGGTTGGCGCTGTGCATGCGCTGGCCTATCCGCTGGGCGGGCGTTACAACATCGCTCACGGGGTCAGCAATGCCTTGCTGCTGCCGTATGTCATGACCTGGAACAAGATGGCCTGCGTCGAACGGATGCAGGATATTGCCGAAGCCATGGGGGTGAAGACCGCTCATCTGAGTGCCAGCGAGGCGGCGGATAAAGCCGTGCAGGCGATGACCGATTTGTGTGCGGCAGTGGAAATTCCTGCCGGTCTGCGCAGTTTCGGCGTGCCCGAAGAGGCGATTCCAGCCATGGCCGTAGAGGCGGCGGGCATCGAACGCTTGATGCGCAACAACCCGCGCAAGCTCAGCGCCGTGGACATTGAGAAGATTTACCGCGCGGCGTACTGAGTCGGCCTCGGTCACCGGTCATGGCACAACCCAATCATCGCGGTCACGGTGCGCGCGCGGAAACTTGAGGTATACAATGCGCGCCATCGTGATTTAGCTCAGAAAAGGTGCGTCATGCAGCCCTTCGTAATTGCTCCGTCGATTCTCTCCGCCGACTTCGCCCGCCTCGGCGAAGAAGTAGACAACGTTCTGGCCGCCGGTGCCGACTTCGTGCACTTCGATGTCATGGACAACCACTACGTGCCGAACCTGACCATTGGTCCGATGGTCTGCGCGGCTCTGCGCAAATACGGCGTCACCGCGCCGATCGACGCACACCTGATGGTCAGCCCGGTGGATCGCATCGTCGGCGACTTCATCGAAGCCGGCGCGACTTACATCACCTTTCACCCGGAAGCCACGCTGCACGTTGATCGCTCGCTGCAACTGATCCGTGAGGGCGGCTGCAAATCCGGCCTGGTGTTCAACCCGGCAACCCCGCTGGATGTGCTCAAGTACGTGATCGACAAGGTCGACATGGTCCTGCTGATGAGCGTCAACCCGGGTTTCGGCGGGCAGAAGTTCATTCCCGGCACCCTCGACAAACTGCGCGAAGCGCGGGCGATCATTGATGCCTCGGGCCGTGACATCCGTCTGGAAATCGACGGCGGCGTCAACGTCAACAACATCCGTGAAATCGCTGCCGCTGGCGCCGACACGTTTGTGGCCGGCTCGGCGATCTTCAACGCGCCGAACTATCAGGAAGTCATCGACAAGATGCGTTCCGAGCTGGCGCTGGCACGTCCATGAGCGGTTTTGAGCAGCTGTTCCCGGGCAAACTGCCACGGTTGGTGATGTTCGATCTGGATGGCACGCTGATCGACTCGGTTCCCGACCTGGCGGCAGCGGTGGACAACATGCTGCTCACCCTCGGCCGCCAACCTGCGGGCATCGAATCGGTACGCGAGTGGGTCGGCAACGGCGCGCCGGTACTGGTGCGTCGCGCACTGGCCGGTGGCATCGATCATTCTTCCGTGGATGACGTCGAGGCCGAGCACGCGCTGGAGGTTTTCATGGAGGCTTACGGCGCCAGCCATGAACTGACCGTGGTCTATCCCGGCGTGCGCGACACCCTCAAGTGGCTGCACAAGCAAGGTGTGGCCATGGCGCTGATCACCAACAAGCCGGAGCGCTTTGTCGCACCGCTGCTGGATCAGATGAAAATCGGCCGCTACTTCAAGTGGATCATCGGCGGCGACACGCTCCCGCAGAAGAAACCTGATCCGGCCGCGCTGTTTTTTGTAATGAAAATGGCCAACATTCCGGCCTCGCAATCGCTGTTCGTCGGCGACTCGCGCAGCGATGTGCTGGCGGCGAAAGCGGCGGGGGTCAAATGCGTGGCGCTGAGTTACGGCTATAACCATGGCCGGCCGATTGCCGAGGAATCCCCGGCGCTGGTGATCGACGATCTGCGCAAGCTAATTCCCGGTTGCCTCGTTACGGCCGCTGAGATAACGTTGCCCGACGCTTCTCAATCCCCTTCTGGAAACGCCCTCGTGGTGGTCACTCGCAAACTCTGGATGAAAGTCATCAAGGCCCTGGCCCGCTGGCGTTGGCGCGCCTGACTTGTTCCTGGCCGGCCTGCCGGCGCGTTTGCACACCTGACTGATTTGCCCCTCACACCACGAGGCACCTTATGATCCGCGAAGAATTCCTGCGCTTGGCCGCCGACGGCTACAACCGCATCCCGTTGGCCTGCGAAACCCTGGCCGACTTCGACACACCGCTGTCGATTTACCTGAAACTGGCTGACCAGCCCAATTCCTACCTGCTCGAATCGGTGCAGGGTGGCGAGAAATGGGGCCGTTATTCGATCATCGGCCTGCCGTGCCGCACAGTGCTGCGGGTTCATGACCATCACGTCAGCGTGACCGTCGATGGCGTCGAGACCGAAAGTCATGACGTTGAAGACCCGTTGGCCTTCGTTGAAACCTTCAAGGCTCGCTACAACGTACCGACGATCGCTGGCCTGCCGCGCTTCAACGGTGGTCTGGTCGGTTACTTCGGTTACGACTGCGTGCGCTATGTCGAGAAGCGCTTGGGCAAGTGCCCAAACCCTGATCCGCTGGGCGTGCCGGACATTCTGCTGATGGTTTCCGACGCTGTTGTGGTGTTCGACAACCTCGCCGGCAAGATGCACGCGATTGTGTTGGCCGACCCGGCGCAGGCCGATGCTTTCGAACAAGGTCAGGCGCAACTGCAGGCGCTGCTGGAGAAACTGCGCCAGCCGATCACCCCGCGTCGTGGCCTGGACTTCAGCAAGCAGCAAGCGGCTGACCCGGTGTTCCGTTCCAGTTTCACCCAGGACGATTACGAAAAAGCCGTCGACACCATCAAGGAGTACATCCTTGCCGGTGACTGCATGCAGGTTGTGCCGTCGCAGCGCATGTCGATCGACTTCAAGGCTGCGCCGATCGATCTGTACCGTGCACTGCGTTGCTTCAACCCGACGCCGTACATGTACTTCTTCAACTTCGGCGATTTCCATGTCGTCGGCAGTTCGCCGGAAGTGCTGGTGCGAGTCGAGGACAACCTGATCACCGTGCGCCCGATTGCCGGTACTCGCCCGCGTGGCGCGACCGAAGAAGCCGATCTGGCGCTGGAAGAAGACTTGCTGTCGGACGACAAAGAGATCGCCGAGCACTTGATGCTGATCGATCTCGGTCGTAACGACACCGGGCGCGTTTCGGAAATAGGTTCGGTGAAGTTGACCGAGAAAATGGTCATCGAGCGTTATTCCAACGTGATGCACATTGTTTCCAACGTCACCGGGCAGTTGAAGGCCGGGTTGACCGCGATGGACGCACTGCGGGCGATTCTGCCAGCGGGCACCTTGTCCGGCGCGCCGAAAATTCGTGCGATGGAAATCATCGACGAACTGGAGCCGGTCAAGCGTGGCGTGTATGGCGGCGCAGTCGGTTACTTCGCCTGGAACGGCAACATGGACACCGCGATTGCGATCCGCACAGCGGTGATCAAGAACGGCGAACTGCACGTGCAGGCCGGTGGCGGTATCGTTGCCGACTCGGTGCCGGCGCTGGAATGGGAAGAAACCCTGAACAAGCGCCGCGCGATGTTCCGCGCTGTCGCCCTGGCCGAGCAAACCCCGGAAAGCAGAGCCAACACAAAACCCTGTGGGAGCGAGCCTGCTCGCGAAAGCGCTGTGTCAGCCAACATTAATGGTGGCTGACACATCCTCTTCGCGAGCAGGCTCGCTCCCACAGTGGGCTTTGTGTTCGGCAATAAAAAAGCGGCGCCTGCGAGGGCGCCGCTTTTTTGTGCCTGCCCTTTAGAAGTCCAGCACGACGCCGACGTTAACCCCCTGCTGGGTAAAGTCATCATCCTTGCGCAACGTATACCCGCCGCGTAGCGCCAGATCCGCCGTGAGCTTGTGGCTGACGCCCAGACTCAAGCGGTTCAAGTGACTCTGCGGTGTATAGCCTTCAAGTTTGAAGTCGTTGGCCGGCAGGGTATTCAGTGCAATGTTGACCTTTTGCACGTCATCTTCGTACTCACGCTCATGAGCGTATTCACCGAATACCTGGGTTTGCGGCGTGAAGTTGTACTTGCCCTGAATGCCGAGGCCCAAACGTTTCGAGTCGCGAGCCTGGTCATCGAAGGTCAGTGCCGTGGCGCGGTTGCTCTTCTCTGAATAGCCATCGACGTCGACGCTGGCGTAATCGGCGCTGACGAACGGCGACAGATGCCATTCGCTGCCCGGCTGGGCAATGTCGTAACCGACACGGGTGCTGAACGCCCACAGATGGCCGTCGGTATCACCCTTTTCCGCACCCTCGCTGGCACCCAGGTCGAACTTGCGCTTGAGGTTGTCGTAGTCGAGTTTACCGCCGGTCAATGCCGCGTCAGCCCACCAACGGTTTTGCTGGAACTGGGCAAACGCTGTAGCCAGATAACTGTTGAGTTTGTAGTCCGAGTCGTTATGACCGGCCTCCAGATTCTGCCGGTAGAAACCCGCCGCCACGCCAACACGCCATGCGTCATTGAGTCGATAACTGCCGCCGACATTCAGGTTGTAACCACTGCCGTCGGCGCTGGCGCCGCTGCTTTGGCTGTCGACATCCAAGTGCTGGCCGCCAGCGGAGACAATTGCGCGCCATTGGCCGACCGCCTGCCAGTTCTCCCAATCCGCCTGCCATTGGCTGCGCAGTTCGTCCTGATGCGCACGCAACGTGGCGTGGGCCATTTCCGGTAACAACGTCAGTTCCCACGGTGCAGCGAGCAGGGAGTAGGCGTAATCGGAGATCAGTTTCTGTCCGGCTTCGGTCGGGTGCACGCCGTCGTTGTAGATCAGCTTTGTCGGGTCGGGTGTTGCACTGTTGATCCCGTACCGAGCGTTCTCGGTGCAGCCGCTGCCGCTGAAGCAGGTCGCGGTCAGGTTCTGATCGGTCGCGAGGCCAAAACGCCCCGGGTCGGCGAACACTTCCGACAACAACACCGGAATGTTCAGCGGAATGATTTCGGCGTTGATGCCTTGCAGGCGCGTGACCAACTGACTGTTGAACTGGGTGGCTAGCTGGCTGCTGAAGGCTTGTAGTGGCGTACCGTTGATGGCCGGCGTCAGCCCCACATCAGGCAACAGCCAGACCATTACGTATTTGGCGCCGGCGGTTTGCAGCGTTTGCACGCTGTCTGCCAGTCGATCCGCTGCGGCGTTGGCTTGGGGCAGGCTGAGAATCCGGCCTTGCAGGAAGTCGTTGCCGCCGCCGGAGATGTAATACAGCGCATTCGGATCAGCGCGGAAACCGTTCGACGGCAAGTAGCCTGCGCGGGTGCGTTCGCCGGTCGCGGATTGAGTGGTGATCGAGTCGAGGATCTGGTCGGTACGATATCCGCCCACCGCCCAGTTGTTGCCATCCGGCAGGCCTTCGTTGGCACGTACAGCCGAACTTGAAGACGCTGTCTGATCAGCGGTAAAGCCCAAGCGGCCCCCCAGCAATTGCGTGGAGTTCAGCGAGCGCAGTTCACCGCTGCCATCCAGATAGACCGGGCCGGTACGGTTGGTATAGCGCTGAGTAGCACCGGCGGGACCGCCGGTGTCGGTGAAGGTGCCAGCATCGTTGAGGCTGTCGCCGAAGACAATGAAACTCGAGTAGGGATTGGGTGCAGCATTCGCCTGGGCGCAGGCCAATGCGAGCAAGCATCCGGTCAGCGGTACAAACAACGTCTGTTTGATCATGAGCAAGTCCGTTTATTTATTGTTGTAGGTGAACGAAACGACAGTACCAAAAACTTCCGGCCTTTTGCCATCGGTCGCGAATTCTCCCCCGGTTTTATCTCCCGCAAGCCCCGCCATATTGCACGCTCCGCCCAGCTAAGTTACTGTGCCGGAACGTATGAACGAGACCTTCCCCGTGTTGATCACCAGCAAACTTCTGGATCAAGTCATCAAGGCACACGCCCGCTGGCGTTGGCGCGCCTGAATCTTTTCTGCCGGCCCCGCCGGATCTGTATCGCTTTGCCTTCCTTGCCCGTTTGAAATGCCGCTTTGCCGACGCCACTGGCGCGTCCGACATCGTGCAGCGCCCTGCGGGCAAGTCATCTGAAGGCTGTCTTCAAGTCAGAATTCAAGAGGTTCGAAACGCCATGTTGCTGATGATCGACAACTACGACTCCTTTACTTACAACGTTGTGCAATACCTCGGCGAGTTGGGTGCCGAAGTCAAAGTCGTGCGCAACGACGAACTGACCATCGCCGAAATCGAAGCACTCAAACCTGAGCGTATCGTGGTGTCTCCCGGTCCTTGCACGCCGACCGAAGCCGGCATCTCCATCGAAGCCATCAAGCACTTTGCCGGCAAACTGCCGATCCTCGGTGTCTGCCTCGGCCACCAGTCCATCGGCCAGGCCTTTGGCGGTGATGTGGTACGTGCCCGCCACGTCATGCACGGTAAGACTAGTCCGGTATTCCACGAGGACAAGGGCGTTTTCGAAGGCCTCAACCATCCGCTGACCGTTACCCGTTACCACTCGCTGATCGTCAAGCACGAGACGTTGCCCGATTGCCTCGAGCTGACCGCGTGGACGCAACACGATGACGGCAGCGTCGACGAAATCATGGGCCTGCGTCACAAGACCCTGAACATTGAGGGCGTACAGTTCCACCCCGAGTCGATCCTGACCGAACAGGGTCATGAACTGTTTGCCAACTTCCTCAAACAAACCGGCGGCACGCGCTAAGGACTTCCCATGAATATCAAGACAGCCCTGAGCCGTATCGTCGATCACCTCGACCTCAGCACCGATGAAATGCGCGACGTGATGCGCGAAATCATGACCGGCCAATGCACCGACGCGCAGATCGGCGCTTTCATGATGGCCATGCGCATGAAGAGCGAGAGCATCGACGAAATCGTCGGCGCCGTGTCGGTGATGCGTGAGCTGGCCGATCAGGTTGAGCTGAAGACCCTCGACGGCGTGGTTGATGTGGTGGGTACCGGCGGTGACGGTGCCAACATCTTCAACGTCTCGACCGCTTCTTCCTTTGTTGTCGCAGCGGCCGGTTGTACCGTGGCCAAGCACGGCAACCGTGCGGTCTCGGGCAAGAGCGGCAGTGCCGACTTGCTGGAAGCTGCCGGCATTTATCTGAACCTGACGCCGGTGCAAGTCGCCCGTTGCATCGACAACGTCGGCATCGGTTTCATGTTTGCCCAGACCCACCACAAAGCCATGAAGTACGCCGCCGGCCCGCGCCGCGATCTCGGCCTGCGTACGCTGTTCAACATGCTCGGCCCGCTTACGAATCCGGCCGGTGTGAAACATCAGGTGGTGGGCGTGTTCACTCAGGCCTTGTGCCGGCCGCTGGCTGAAGTCTTGCAGCGTCTGGGCAGTAAACACGTACTGGTGGTGCATTCGAAGGACGGCCTGGACGAGTTCAGTCTCGCCGCGCCGACCTTTGTGGCTGAACTGAAGAACAACGAGATCACCGAGTATTGGGTCGAACCTGAAGACTTGGGCATGAAGAGTCAGAGCCTGCACGGTCTGTCGGTCGAAGGCCCGGAAGCGTCGCTGGCGCTGATCCGCGATGCCCTCGGCAAGCGCAAAACCGAAAACGGCCAGAAAGCCGCCGAAATGATTGTGCTCAATGCCGGTGCGGCGCTGTATGCCGCTGACCTGGCCAGCAGTTTGAAACAGGGCGTGGAGCTTGCGCACGACGCTTTGCACACTGGGCTCGCTCGGGAAAAACTCGAAGAGCTGGGTGCCTTTACCGCGGTATTCAAAGTGGAGAATGAGGGATGAGTGTACCGACGGTTCTGGAAAACATTCTGGCGCGCAAAGTTCAGGAAGTCGCCGAGCGTAGCGCTCGCGTCAGCCTGAGCGAGCTGGAAAGTCTGGCCAAGGCGGCCGATGCACCCCGTGGTTTTGCCCAGGCATTGCTGGCGCAAGCCAAGAAGAAGCAGCCGGCAGTGATTGCTGAAATCAAAAAGGCATCGCCGAGCAAAGGCGTGATCCGCGAGAACTTCGTGCCGGCCGACATCGCCAAAAGCTACGAGAAGGGCGGGGCAACCTGTCTTTCTGTACTGACCGACATCGATTACTTCCAGGGCGCCGACGTTTACCTGCAGCAGGCCCGTGCCGCGTGCAAGTTGCCGGTGATCCGCAAGGACTTCATGATCGATCCGTACCAGATCGTCGAAGCCCGCGCGCTCGGCGCTGACTGTGTGCTGTTGATCGTCTCCGCACTGGACGACGTGAAAATGGCCGAGCTGGCGTCGGTTGCCAAGAGTGTGGGTCTGGATGTGCTGGTGGAAGTGCATGACGGCGATGAGCTGGAGCGTGCGTTGAAAACGCTCGACACGCCGCTGGTCGGGGTCAACAACCGCAACCTGCATACCTTCGACGTCAGCCTGGAAACCACCCTCGACCTGTTGCCGCGTATTCCGCGCGATCGTCTGGTCATCACCGAGAGCGGCATCCTCAACCGTGCCGACGTCGAGCTGATGGAAATCAGCGACGTTTACGCGTTCCTGGTCGGCGAAGCGTTCATGCGCGCGGAAAGCCCGGGGACTGAGTTGCAGCGTCTGTTCTTCCCCGAACGTGGCGTGCCGATCAGCGGTTCGACCCTCGACTGATCAAGTCTTTGAAGGCGCCCGTGTCCCCTGTGGGAGCGGGCTCGCCCGCGAAGGCGGCATAAGATTCACCTCAGACTCGTCGTCCTACGGAAACCTTATGATCCCCACCTCCCTGACCATCGAATCCGGCCTGCAAGCCGAGCAGGATTTACTGGCCTCGATCTGCGCCGGCGACGCCGAATTCGGCCTGCTGTTCTGGCAGCCCAGCGACCGTGCTCTGGTCATGCCCCGTCGTCTTAACCGTCTACCCGGATTCGAACACGCCTGCGAAGTCTCCGCTGCTGCCGGTTGGCCGGTCCTGTTGCGCGAAACCGGCGGCGAACCCGTCCCGCAGTCTGCCGCCACGATTAATATCGCCCTGGTCTACGCCCCGCCGCGCAGCGAAGGCGATCTGAATCGGATCGAAACCGGTTATCGGCGTCTGTGCGATCCGATCTGTCAGTTGCTGGATGAATTGGGGGGTGTTTCGTCGCTGGGTGAAATCGACGGCGCATTCTGCGACGGTCGTTTCAACGTCAATCTCGACGGACGCAAGATGGTCGGCACCGCGCAGCGCTGGCGCCAGAGTCAGGGCGGACAGCGTCCGGTTGGCTTGGTCCACGGTGCGATGCTGATGGATAACGAACGGGAATCGATGGTCGCTGCGGTCAATCGCTTCAATGAAGCCTGCGGCCTGGAACAGCGGGTGCGGGCGCAAAGCCACATTGCCCTGCACGAAAAATTCAACGCGCCACAAGCGTTGGCGCGTCTCGATGAGCTATTCCGTTTAATGCTGGCGCAGATGTACAGCGCCTGATTTTATCGGCTTATCGCGTGCCGAAGACCACCATGGTCTTGCCTTTCACATCGACCAGGTTGCGTTCCTCAAGATCCTTGAGCACGCGACCGACCATCTCCCGCGAACAGCCGACAATCCGTCCGATTTCCTGCCGGGTTACCTTGATCTGCATGCCGTCTGGATGAGTCATGGCATCCGGTTGCTTACATAATTCCAGCAGGCAACGGGCGACACGACCGGTCACGTCGAAAAACGCCAGATCGCCAACCTTGCGAGTAGTGTTGCGCAGGCGTTGTGCGATTTGTCCGCTGAGCACGTAAAGAATGTCTGGATCCTGCTGGGACAATTCGCGGAACTTGGCGTAGCTGATCTCTGCGATTTCACACTCGACCTTGGCTCGCACCCAGGCGCTTCGCTCTTGCTCCTGACCTGCCTGTTCGAACAGGCCCAGTTCACCGAAGAAATCCCCGGCGTTCAGGTAAGCGATGATCATCTCGCGGCCGTCGTCGTCCTCGATCAGGATCGTCACCGAGCCCTTGATGATGAAGTACAGCGTGTCCGAACGGTCGCCAGCACAAATAATGTTGCTCTTGGCC
Source organism: Pseudomonas sp. NPDC087598 (assembly GCF_044743525.1). NCBI lineage: Bacteria > Pseudomonadati > Pseudomonadota > Gammaproteobacteria > Pseudomonadales > Pseudomonadaceae > Pseudomonas > Pseudomonas sp. NPDC087598. The sequence goes on from NZ_JBIUWQ010000055.1 coordinate 42,302, forward strand.
GCATGGCGGCGACGCTGGCAATGCATCAACAGCTTGTCGAGGTTCTTGATTTTGGGTGTTGGGGTAATAGCAACCATGGTTGTATCCCGAAAAGACTGCACGGTGATGTTTGATTTTTTTATGAGGCGCTGGAGGCGGTCGCTACACAGCTGGCATGGGCGCCAGCGAATTGGCGCCAGCTTACCAGACACTTCGTCGAAAATTCGAGAAATTACCTACGCTGTAGAGGCGTCCGTCCTAGGATCGCTGCTCGCTGTCAGAGCGGGGCGCTGTGCTAAGCTGGCGACCCTTTTTTCTACAGTGGAGTCTTGGCGATGAAGGCACGCATCCAATGGGCTGGCGAAGCCATGTTCCTCGGCGAATCCGGCAGCGGTCATGTCGTGGTCATGGACGGTCCGCCGGACGCCGGTGGTCGTAATCTGGGTGTTCGCCCGATGGAAATGCTCCTGCTGGGCGTCGGTGGTTGCAGTAACTTCGATGTGGTCAGCATTCTGAAGAAGTCCCGTCAGGCGGTTGAAAGCTGCGAAGCCTTCCTTGAAGCCGAGCGTGCGACTGAAGATCCGAAGGTGTTCACCAAGATCCACATGCACTTCGTGGTCAAGGGACGAGGCCTGAAAGAAGCCCAGGTCAAGCGCGCCATCGAGCTGTCCGCCGAAAAGTATTGCTCGGCCTCGATCATGCTGGGCGCCGCTGGTGTGGCAATCACCCACGACTACGAAATCATCGAACTCGGTTGAGCCGACATTCAACTATCATAAAAGCAGTGCAGACTCTGGCGATCCCCCGCTGACGTCTGCATAATGCGCCACTTTTTTCAGGCGGATGAACCCTCGGTTGACCCGTCACAGCCCGGAAAAAAATGGCGCCATATGCAGAAGTCAGCCGGGGGTAGCCAGAGGATGCACAGCGTTTA